>CAZDFA010000006.1:0-45468 GCA_964504555.1 uncultured Flavobacteriaceae bacterium
TTTCCTCAACAACGGGCTACATCTATATCTATCTTCTCTATATTCATCGTATAAGACATCCATTTGAGACACGCACCAATCGATACCTTTCTCATCTGCCCAAGCGAGTAATCCTTTTGGGTAGTTAACTCCTTTAGTCATTGCATTATCAATATCTTCTACTGAAGCAATGTTTAAAAATAATGCATCTGCTGCTTCGTTAATCAGCATCACCAAGACACGGTTGAATATTTTCTCTGCAAGTGCTTTATCTTGTGATGGACTTGGTTTAGTAGCTCCTTCTGAATAATCATAATAACCTCGCCCAGATTTACGTCCTAAATAGCCTGCCTCTGAAAAACGTTTTTGTGTGAACGCTGGTTTGTATCTCGAGTCGAAATAAAAGGCTGTGAATACAGTTTCGGTGACGGTATAATTCACATCGTTCCCAATAAAATCCATCAACTCAAAAGGTCCCATTCTAAATCCTCCAATAGATTTCATCGCCCCATCTATCGTTGCAAAATCTGCAATGCCTTCTTCATAAATACGTAATGCCTCACCATAAAATGGTCGTGCAACGCGATTGACAATAAAGCCTGGTGTGTCTTTGGCTACAGCTACAACTTTTTTCCATCGCGTAATTTCATTGACACAAATATCTAATACATCTGATGTCGTTTGAATAGCAGGAATCACCTCAACCAACTTCATTAAGGGCGCTGGATTAAAAAAGTGTATCCCGATACAGCGTTCTGGTTTTTGTAATGATGCTGCTATAGACGCGATTGATAAACTCGATGTGTTTGATGCAATGATACAGTCGTCAGATACATACGTTTCCAATTCCTGAAAAACAGATCTTTTGATATCTAAATTTTCAACAATAGCTTCAATGGTTAAGTTTGAATTTGATAAATCTTTCAATTTATCTACATAACTAATATTGGACTGAATCCTATTCTTTTCTTCAGCATCAATTCTTCCTTTTTCTATGAGACGATTTAGAATTTTTTCCAGTTTTGCTTTTGCCTTATCTAAAGCGGCCTGATTTGTATCGTACAATTTTACTTGACAACCAGCAGTAGCAGCAACTTGTGCAATGCCACTTCCCATAGTTCCTGAGCCAATTACTCCTACTTTCATATTTATTTCCTGCGAAGGCAGAAATCTTTTTAATTAAACTTCTATTTCAATTTTACTTTGTTCTCGACTGCGCTCGAACTGACAGCAAAATCATTCACGAAATCCTAAAACAAGTTCAGGATTACAAATCATCCAAAGGGAAGATTTTTCACATCTACATTTCCGCCAGATAAAATAATACCGACGTTTTTATTTTTAAATTCTTCTTTATTCTTCAATACTGCTGCAAAGGCAACAGCACTAGAAGGTTCAATAACAATCTTCATACGCTCCCAAATCAACTTCATAGCGTCAACAATTTCTTCCTCCTCAACGCGAATAATCTTTTCTACCAGTTTTTGAATCACCGGAAAATTACGATCCCCCAGATGGGTGCGCAAGCCGTCTGCAATAGTATCGGTAGTCCTATTGGCTTCTATCTTACCAGAAATCAAAGATCTATAGGCGTCATCTACAGCAAAAGGTTCTCCTCCTATGGTCTTGCAATCTTTCCCAAAGTGATGTGCCGCTAGTGCAGTACCAGCTATCAAACCGCCACCACCAACAGGAGTAAAAATACAATCCAAATCTGGATGGTCTTCTAACAACTCGCAAGCTGCTGTGCCTTGACCCAAAATAACATCATCATCATTTGATGGATGTATAAATATAGCTCCTTTTTCTTGTTGAATTTTTCTGGCTTTTTCTTCTCGAGCTTGTATGGTGGATTCACATTCTATAATTATACCTCCGTAACCTTTGACCGCTTCCTTTTTTACCTGAGGTGCATTTTCTGGCATCACAATATAAGCAGGTACTTTTAATCCTCGAGCAGCTAGTGATAATGCTTGTGCAAAATTACCCGAAGAATGTGTTACTACTCCTTTTTGTTGTTGTTCTAAGTTTAGATTGGTCACCGCACTTGCTGCACCACGCATCTTAAAGGCGCCCATTTTTTGAAAATTCTCACACTTAAAAAAGAGCTTTACTCCTGCTTGTTCATTAAGTGATGTAGACGTTAATACAGAAGTCCAGTGAATGTAAGAGGCAATACGTTGTCTTACCGTATTCAAAGCCTTGCGAGAATCAATATCAATTAAGTGGGTACCCAAGTTCCTATTTCCCTTTAAAGTTTGGTTTTCTTTTTTCAATAAAGGCAGTAACGCCTTCAGCATAATCTTCACTTTGTGCGGAGGCAATTTGTAATTCTGACTCCATATCTAATTGGGCTTTCAAATCATTAGTCATGGAAGCATTGAGCAAACGTTTTGTATACCCTAAGGCCTGTGTTGGCATTTGCGCTAAGGTTAATGCTGTTTTTTGAGTTTCAGCTTCAAAATCTTCTATAGCAACTACTTTATACAGCATTCCTAAATCCAAAGCTTCCTCTGCACTTATTTTATCTCCTAGCATCATTAACGCACTTGCTTTTTGGAAACCAATCAATCTTGGCAAAAAGAATGTACCTCCACTATCAGGGATCAATCCTATTTTACTAAACGCCTGAATAAAACTTACCTTCTCTGAAGCAATCACAATATCACAGGCCAAAGCAATATTCGCTCCTGCGCCTGCTGCTACACCATTGACGGCAGCAATAATGGGTTTTTCAATAGATCTAATTAGCGAAATGATCGGATTGTAGTGTTCTTCCAAGATTTTCTTGAACCCAGGGTTTAATTCTGGTGTCGTCACCTCCTTTAAATCCTGTCCCGCACAAAAAGCTTTTCCAGCTCCAATTAAAACTATAGCTCGTATGGCCGTATCAGCTTCGCAAGCTTTGAGCTCTTCTTGTAGCAGCAAAGCCATTTCTCTATTGAAGCTATTAAAGACTTCTGGTCGGTTGAGGGTAAGGGTGGCAATGTTGTTTTGTATTGATTTTAATATCAATGTCATAATTATTAATTGTTATGATTCCCGTCTTTGCAGGAATTACTTCAAGCATTTAAAATAATCAAATGGTTCTTGGCACTTGTCACATTGAAACAAGGCTTTACAAGCTGTGGATCCAAACTGGCTTACCATTCGGGTGTTAGTTGATCCACAATTGGTACATTTCACAATACGTTTACCTCCCAGCAGGGCCTCTTTATCGGCTTCTGAAGATAGGGGGGCTGCGATGCCATACTCTTCTAATGCTTTTCGACCACGCTCGGTAATCCAATCGGTAGTCCATGCAGGACTTAGTACTAATTTGATTTTGGCCTTTTTTTCTGCTTTCGCAAAAGCCGAAACAATATCATCACCTATTACATCCATTGCTGGACAACCCGAATAAGTTGGAGTAATTGTCACCTGTACTATATTATTTATTTCGATAGCAGAACGTACAACTCCCATATCCATAATACTTAACACCGGTATTTCTGGATCTGAAACCGATTCCAGAATGGAAACAAGATGTGATTCTATATGTTGGGTTTCTAAAGTCATTTTTGATTGGAGATTAGCGATTTTTGAACTTATTAATTCTACAATCGTATATCAGAAATCCACAATCGTTAACCATTTTACCACTCCATATTAGGATAAGTACGCTGCATATATTGCATATCAGCTAGAATATATCCCATATGTTCGCTATGAATGCCTTGCTTCCCGCCTTTATGCCAGTACTTACTTTCTGGCACTGTCAAAGAAGCCTCTTCAAGCACTTCTGCAATTATATTATAATAGATTTCTTTGAGTGCAGTAGTTTCAACACCAACCCCTTCTTGAATCATGACTTTGTCAGCATCAGTCTGATGAAATAATTCATCGGTGTACATCCAAAGCTCATTGACTGCTTCCTGAACACGTTCATGGCTTTCTTTAGTTCCATCTCCAAGGCGCCGAATCCAATCTGATGAGAATCTCCAATGATAACTCACTTCCTTAATGGATTTTTTAGCAATTGCTGCTAAAATTTCATCGGTACTTTTCTCTAGTTCTTTTAAAAATATCAAGTGATACGCATCAAACAAAAACTGTCGTGTGATGGTATATCCAAAATCAGTATTGGGCTGCTCTACCAACAACACATTTTTATACTCACGTTCTAAACGTAGAAAGGCAATGGTATCCTCCGTAATGTCTTCAATGCTAGTTAGTGAAGCAGCATATTTATAGTAGCTACGAACTTGCCCTAATAAATCCAAAGACATGTTGGTTCCTGCAATGTCGGTTTCTAGGCTTGGACCATGACCGCATAATTCTCCCAAGCGTTGTCCCAATATAAGGCAGTTATCTGCAATGCCGAGAATATAGTTGTATAAGTTAGAATTATTCATCTTCAATCTTTAAAATCGAAAACGAAATCGAAAACGAAATCGAATTCAATACTATCTATTCATATTTTTTGAGTACAGTCACTAGCATTCGAATAAGCTCATCATTTTCCGGCCATATCACATCAATATCACTCAATTCTAGTATTTTACTTTTTATTTGGATACTTAAATTTCGTAAAGACTCTCGAGGTTCTTTAAGTGCAATTCATATTTTGTTTGCTTTATCTCTGTTTAATTTTGCACCTTCAAATTTTCCAAAATTTAAAGCCAATGCACAGGCTGAACTTATAAATTGCTTGGTTAAATAATCTGCGTCAAAATTTTTAGGCGTCTTATTAAAACCATAATGGCTTAGGCTGCAAAATCTTCACAACGACTATCTAAATTGTATTTGCTCACCTTTTCAATTTCCCTTTCCTCTTACATGTGCTTTACCTCATCTGGTAAATCATAAAAGGTAGGGTGGCGATAGACTTTGTCTGCTGCGGGCTCAAAAAGCTCACCGTTGTTTTCTGGATTACTGGCTGTAATATGTTTACTTTCTACTACCCAAATACTCACACCTTCACTCCTACGGGTATATACATCTCTTGCATTTTCTAATGCCATCTCAGCATCGGCAGCACGTAGACTTCCAAAATGCCGGTGTTCCATTCCATTTTTACTTCTTACGAAGACTTCCCAAAGGGGCCAGTTGTTTTTGCTCATATTAAATTCCTCAAAAGCGGTTATCTTTAAGTTAAAAGAGGGGAATCAAAGTCCGCTCAGCCCTTCGGGCATCTCTAACATTTATCTACCTAAACTGCTTTTTTATTATTCTGTTTACGTGTTTCTTTCTTTTTAGAATAAGCCATCGCCGCATCACGAACCCAGGCGCCACGCTCCCAAGCTCCAACACGATCTTTCATGCGTTTCTTATTACTTGGCCCGTGACCTTTGACCACTTGCCAAAATTCATCCCAGTCGATTTCTCCAAAGTCATAATGACCAGTTTTCTCATTCCATTTTAAATCTGGATCTGGAACGGTTAAACCAAGAAGATCAGCTTGCGGCACGGTTTGATCTATGAACTGCTGGCGGAGTTCGTCATTAGTTTTTCGCTTGAGTTTCCATTTCATAGACTGCGCCGTATGCACAGACTCTGCATCTGTAGGCCCTAACATCATTAGTGATGGCCACCACCAACGGTTAAGTGCATCTTGTGCCATTTCTTTTTGCTCTGCTGTACCATTGGCAAGTTTGAGCATAATCTCGAACCCCTGACGCTGATGAAAACTTTCCTCTTTGCATACACGAATCATCGCTCTTGCGTACGGCCCATATGACGTATTACATAAAGGCACTTGATTGATAATAGCTGCGCCGTCTACCAACCAGCCAATTGCTCCCATATCTGCCCAAGTTACTGTAGGGTAGTTAAAGATTGAAGAATACTTAGCCTTGCCAGTATGCAATTGTTCATATAATTCCTCTCTTGAAATACCTAAAGTCTCACAAGCCGAATACAAATACAATCCGTGGCCGGCTTCATCCTGCACTTTAGCGAGTAAGGCCACTTTTCTTCTTAGGGAAGGCGCACGAGTTATCCAGTTGCCTTCGGGTAACATCCCGATTATTTCTGAATGTGCATGTTGACTTATTTGCCTGATATGTGTCTTGCGATACTTTTCTGGCATCCAGTCCTTCGGCTCAATCTTCTCATCACGCGCAATGCGTGCTTCGAATATTTCTTCCAGATTTTTGATTTCTTGGTTACTCATAATATGTATATCCTCACCCCCAACCCCTCTACTAAAAAAACAGAGGAGAGCGAGTTGTTAAACATCAAAATTTACCATCACCTTATCAGTTATGGGTACAGCTTGGCAACTTAATACCAAATTCTGCGCAACCTCATTATCTTCTAAGGCATAATTTACTTTCATCTCAACCTGGCCTTCCTCTACTTTACATTTGCAAGTAGAACACACTCCACCTTTACAAGCAAATGGCAAGTCTGCGCCAGCGCCAAGGGCAGCATCGAGAATATTATCATAATCATTAGTCATGGTGAAATGAAACTCTTTGCCTCCATCAACAATAGTCACCCCAACTCCTTCAACCTGTTGTTCGACCAATCGGGCCGCTCGCTCTTTATCCTCGGAAGAAAGCCCAGTTACAAACAACTCATAATGTATCTTTTCTTCGGCTAGTCCTGCGGTCATCAATTCATCACGAATCAAAAAAATCATCTCTTCAGGACCGCAAATAAAGACTTCGTCAGTATTAGAAACATCGATCAATGTCTTTGAAAGTGTTTGTAGTTTTTCGCTGGTAAAGCGACCATTAAACAATTCAATATCCCGTTGCTCTTTCGTTAAAAAATAATAGAGCTCCAATCTTCCAAAATAGGTGTTACGCAACTGCTCTAGTTCTTCTTTAAAGATAATGGATTTTGCACTTCTATTGACATAAAAAAGCTTAAAACGGGATTCAGGTTCTTGAGCCAAATGGGATTTTATCATAGAAAGTATGGGTGTGATCCCACTACCCGCAGCAAAAGCGATATATGTTTTTGCTTTCCCTTGGGCAATTGGCACGCCAAATTTCCCACTCGGCGGCATCACCTCAAGTACATCACCTGCTTTCAATTGTGTATTGACAAAAGAGGAGAACAATCCGCCAGGAATTTGTTTTACTCCCACTTGCCATTGTGCATCTATTGGACTACTACATAGACTATATGATCTTCGTACATCCTCATCATTAATAGCTGTTTTTAAAGTAAGATATTGCCCTTGAGAAAAAGCAAAAGTCTCATGAAGAATTTTAGGAATATCAAAGGTTACCACCGAACAATCAGCAGTTTCTTTGTACACATTTTTTACTTTAATATTGTGAAAGGTAGCCATATATTTACAAAACTAACACTTGTTAGTCTCTTTTCAAAGTCTTACTTACATCTAATTATACCCTTCAATAAAATTTCGCTTAAAGCAAAAATTAACTCTTCCTCATTTTGCGTTGACTTTTTTAAAATCCATAAATAAAGATTACGTAGGGTACTCAGAAAAGAAAACAACATGACTTCTACATCAGGTATTTTAAGTATACCTTCTTTTATTCCTCTGTTGAGTATTTGTCTAAAAATCTGCTCATATTGATCACGCAATCGCAAATAATCTTCTAGTTCTTTGCCAAGATGCATCCAGTCATTATTCACTGCAGCCATATGATTAGGATGTTTAACTGTCAACCGCACATGCTGCGCAATAATCTGCTCCAGTTGCCCTATGGCATCCTTTTCACTCATTGCAATACCAGAAATATCCGCAACAAAGGTTTGTGCAATTGGCATCACAATCTCCATTAATATTTGTTGCTTGGAGTCAATGTGATTATACAAACTAGCTGCTTTGATACCCATATCTCCAGCTAGATCACGCATAGTAACCGCACTATAGCCCTTCTCCCTGAATAATTTTGAAGCTGTGATTAATATTTCTCTTTTTCGGGTAATGGCTTTCATTCCTAATGCAATATATATATTACACCTTTGGTAAATCCTAATTTTAAGCTAAAGGGTGTTTGCAACTTCTTAAACTGTTTACATTTGCGACTATGGAAAAGGCGTACGAATCCAACCCCATTATAGATCGGTTACCCCCGCATCTTAAGCAGTACATCAAACCGCAGAATTATGATCAATACACTCCAATTAATCAGGCGGTATGGCGGTATGTGATGCGCAAAAATGTTGACTATCTGGCACGGGTTGCGCATAAAAGTTACCTCGACGGACTAGAAAAAACAGGAATTTCTATCGATCACATACCTTCCATGTATGGCATGAATCGCATTCTTCAGGAAATAGGTTGGGCAGCCGTAGCTGTCGATGGTTTTATCCCTCCCAATGCATTTATGGAGTTTCAGGCATATAAGGTATTGGTTATCGCCAGTGACATACGTCAATTGGAACATATTGAATACACCCCGGCTCCAGATATTATACATGAAGGGGCAGGTCATGCGCCCATTATTGCGAGTCCTGATTATGCTGAGTATTTGCGCCGTTTTGGGGAAATAGGTGCTAAGGCCATTTCCAGTGCATATGATATGGAAATGTATGAAGCCGTTCGGGAATTGTCTATTTTGAAGGAAGACCCTAGTCCAGTGGAAGAGGGAAGCTTTGAGAATTACTTAAAAGTAATTGAGAAGGCAGAGAAACGTGTTGAAGCACTACAAAACAAAAAGGTTGATCCTTCTGAAATTGCATTAATACGGAACTTACATTGGTGGACAGTGGAATATGGACTTATTGGAACAGTAAATAATCCAAAGCTGTATGGCGCTGGCCTGTTGTCATCCATTGGCGAAAGTACCTGGTGTCTTAAAAACGAAGTTAAAAAGATACCCTACTCTATACAGGCCGCTTATCAGGATTTTGATATTACCAAACCACAACCGCAGCTCTATGTGACTCCAGATTTTGCATATCTTATGGAAGTTCTAGAAGAATTTGCTAATACTATGGCCTTACGTAAAGGAGGATGGCGCGGTTTACGAAAACTTATTGAATCCAAACAATTAGGCACGATTGAATTGAGCACAGGCATTCAGGTGAGTGGTATTTTTAGCCGAATGATCCAAAATGAGGATAATGAGGTGGTCTATTTTGAAACGAGTGGACCTACAGCCCTCTCTTATAGAGAAAAAGAACTGATAGGACACGGAACTTCAAGATATCCAAAACGCTTTAGTTCACCATTGGGAAAACTTAAGGGTATCAATCTGTCTATTGAAAATATGGGGCCACGGGATCTGCTGGCCTATGATTTTTATGATGGAAAACACATTTCATTTGAGTTTGAAAGTGGGATAACTGTATCGGGAATTAATATTACTGGAATGCGCAACCTGGGTGGAAAACTAATGCTTATTCAGTTTAGTGATTGTACGGTAAAATATCAAGATGAAATCTTGCGTAGTCCTGCCATGGGTGATTTTGATATGGTCGTGGGTACCGAAATTATTTCCGCATTTTCTGGAGCAGCAGATTATCATTCTTTTGATCTCAGAACCCACACCCTAAGTTCTTCTGAAAAATCTATTAAAGTACCAGAGGCTAGGGCAAAACTAAATGAGTTATATGCCGAGGTTCGTAACATTCGGGAAGTCCAACAAGGTGATGACTCGGCTGACGCTTTAGGAGGTATTTTTGATATCCTCCAAACAACATACCCTCAAGATTGGTTGCTTACTTTAGAGATTTATGAGCTTACGCGAAACAAACAGATGTTACAGCATCTTGAGGATTTGCAAAAGCAATTACCCAAAATAGCTCACCTCATTGCCGATGGACTTGCCTTACTTAAAGCTTAAGTTTTAAAAATTCGCCAAATGCTTCCAATCCTTTAATGGGTTGAGATTGATACTCTAAAGTCCAGCCCATGGGATTTGATAGCAGATATAATTTTTGCAGTTCTGAAATCAATCGATTTTGTGCATTACTATAGAGCGTCGAGCTTCTTATTTTCTCATTAAGTGATTGGGAAACCCGATCCTTGATTTTATTATAATCAGCTTCATCAAATGGATTGAATAAATCCTGTCGCACATCATAGTATGTTATATCAGGGTATATGTTGAGTTCGGGTTCAGGAATCTTGGTAATTACAATGGTTTTTCGTTCGGCATCAATCTGGGTTTCCAATAGGTGCAAATCATAGCTAATGGTAGCTTTTGCTTGAACAGTGACCAGTGCTTTCTTTTTTGCCGAGAGGATATCCAAATAAAATTTTTTAGAATCTTCGTAAGTAAGGAATTCGGCATATTCGCCTTCAGTTACCACTAATTTTCCAACATTCTTTAAAGCTTCCTCAATTATTTGGGACTCTCTTATAATTGTCTCGGAAGAATTTCTTTTAAACTCACAATATCTAAAGCAAAAAACGATGAGCAACATCGCAACAGCACCCAAAAGTATCTTACGCATTCAATAAGTATTTCTTCTAAATATAACACATATCCTAGTTCCAATTCAAAAAAGAAGGCTTAGTCAAACTTAATATGAGGATAAGTCTGTCTTAACTCAGCAATTTGGCCCTGAACTGCCTGTTGCTGTTTGGCATATGCCTCACTTGCTGCATTAAAAGGCTTATGAGCTAAACCTTTCTGTATGCTGGAAACTGTCTTTAAGGTTTCTTTCGCTTTCTCGGAAGCATATACATTAACAAATCGCTGCCAGATATAATCAATCGCTTCTTGCGATGGATGGATCATATCCCGATCATAAAAACGATAGTCTCGCAACTCATCCATAACCAGTTCATAGGCCGGGAAATACAAAGCCGACTCGTATTGATCTACCAAATTATGAACTGCAGCAATCAGATGTGCTTTGCTTCTTGTGTTTTTTACAAAACCATCCTTTAGGTGCCGTACAGGCGATACCGTAAATATTACTTGACACGTGGGATTTAGTTTAGCAATATTTAGCAAGATGCTTTCTAAATTTTTAACAATCTGTTTTGGACTAGACAAGACTTTGTTGAATTCCTTTTGTGGGATTTTATGGCAATTGGCTACTATTACATTTGTCTTCTTGTGTTCATACCCCCAAGCCGAACCTAGTGTAATTATTATATTACTTGTTTTATGCAATTTCTCCTGAAATAGCTTAAAGGCTTTATTAAGTTGTTTTAAAGTCTGTTCCTTATGCGAATGTGCAACTATTGAATGCGCTTCAAAAGATTGCCAGCGTTCGTTACCGTAAAATATATCTGATTCTTCAAATTCTTGCTTGTCAACGACCCGTTGTATAAGATTTGTAATGGGGTACGGATGAAATATAATTCCAAAAGGGTTTACAAACGATTGAAACTTATAATAGCTCAATTTCTCCCTTATGTTCTCGGAAAAGCAAGAACCTAGCAGCAACAATTGATCTTCGTATCCGAAAGGATTGGATGAAGGAGTAATTGGTATTTTTGTTTGGAGTTTCATTTTAAGGCACGCTAAGGTGCAAAGATGCAAAGCATTTTTATTTCAAAAGATGTTTTAATCACTTTCTAGTGCACTTTATGAATTAGCGGCTTGTGGTATGACTTATTAGTCGTTCAAACGTGGATTCACAAAGGTTTATATACCACTGTTGCATCTTGGCAACTTAGCTTGAAAAGCCGTTATGCTTTTACTTCAAATAATCCATGGCAGCATCTAATGCCTTTTGAATACCATCTGGATTCTTCCCTCCAGCTGTTGCAAAGAAAGGTTGTCCACCACCACCTCCTTGTATATGTTTTCCAAGCTCACGCACTATGTTTCCAGCATTCAAGCCTTTAGAAGCTACTACACCTTTAGAGATATAGCAACTTAGTATGGCTTTTCCTCCTTGATCGGTACCAAATAGCAGGAACAGATCATCACGATCATTACCTAGTTGAAAACACAGGTCTTTGATTCCACCAGCGTCAAGATCTACTTTTTTAGATAAAAAATGGACATCGCCAATGGCCTCTAATTCTTCAATAAGATGGGTTTTAAGATGCTTAGCTTTTTCTTTAAGCAAGTTTTCAATCTGCTTTTTAAGTTGGCTGTTTTCCGAGATTAACTGATCTACTGCTTTTAGAGGGTCTTGTGGGTTTTTTAGACTATTTTTAACAGCATTATATGCATAAGTTTCTGCTGTAAAAAAGTCTTTTGCGGAATCGCCAGTAATGGCTTCAATGCGTCGTACGCCAGCAGCCACGGCACTTTCTGAAGTGATTTTGAAATGCCATATGTCTGCCGTTTGATTTACATGGGTCCCCCCACATAATTCCATAGATTTCCCAAACTTGATGGTACGCACAGCATCGCCATATTTTTCACCAAAAAGCGCAATCGCTCCTTCCTTGATCGCTTGGTTGTATGGAATCTTGCGCTGTTCCTGCAAACTTAAATTTTCGCGTATGCGGGCATTAACAAAGTTCTCTACTTCGGTAAGCTCATCCGACGTTACTTTAGAAAAATGTGAGAAATCGAAACGCAAGTTTCGGCTATGCACCATACTCCCTTTTTGTGTCACGTGTTCACCCAAAACCGTTCGTAATCCTTGATGCAACAGGTGCGTCGCAGAATGATTGGAAGAGGTGCGCTGTCGTTGTTTTTGGTCAACTTCCGCCACAAAAGTTTCTTCTACAGATCCTGGTAAATTTTTGGCTAGATGAATGATAACATTATTCTCCTTTTTGGTGTCAATTATATAAATTACTTCGCCATTAGGTGCTTCCAGATAGCCTTTATCTCCTACTTGACCGCCACCTTCTGGATAGAAAGGTGTTAAATTGAAAACCAATTGATACAACTCTCCCTCCTTCTTACTTTCTACCTTTCGATAGCGTGTAATTTTAACTTCGGTGGTTAGTGTATCATATCCTATAAATTCTTGTGCCGCATCTTCTTTTACAATGATCCAATCACCGGCTGCTACCTTGGTAGCCGCACGAGAGCGGGCTTTTTGCTTTCCTAATTGGCTATCAAAACCAGCTTCGTCCAAAAGAAGTCCCTTTTCCTCCAGAATAAGCGCCGTTAAATCTTTGGGAAACCCGTAAGTATCATACAGCTCAAATGCCTTGTCTCCAGGAATGGTATTACCTTGAGTTTGACCAATCACATTATCCAGTAAGATAAGCCCCTGACCTAAAGTACGTAGGAAAGACTGTTCTTCTTCACGAATCACATTGACGATTAGGTTTTTCTCACGTTTTAATTCCGGAAAGGCATCTCCCATTTGCTTGATGAGGGTGATGACCAATTTATGAATAAACGGTTCTTTGGTATTTAAAAAGGTAAATCCATATCTGATAGCTCGTCGTAAAATCCGGCGAATCACATAGCCTGCACCTGTATTACTAGGCAATTGCCCATCTGCAATACTAAAAGCTACTGCACGTAAATGATCTGCAATCACACGAACTGCTATATCAACTTGTTCGTTATGCCCGCATTTTGCTTTAGTAATCACTTCAATCTCCCTCATTAAGGGAGTAAAAACATCTGTATCATAGTTGGATTGGACGCCTTGCAAAACCATACATAGGCGTTCAAATCCCATTCCAGTATCAATATGCTGCTCCGGCAATGCTTCCAATGACCTATCGGCCTTTCGATTATATTGCATAAAGACCAGATTCCAAATCTCGATCACAAGTGGATGATCTTGATTGACCAAGGTTCGACCATCAACCTTATCACGCTCTTCATCAGAACGAATATCTACATGAATCTCGCTACATGGGCCACAAGGTCCTTGCTCTCCCATTTCCCAAAAGTTATCGTGTTTATTACCGTTAATAATGCGATCTTCTACAATATGTGTCTTCCATAAATCGTAAGCTTCTTGGTCACGGTCTAGACCATCTCGCGCATCTCCTTCAAAAATGGTTACGTAAATACGGTCTTTGTCTATTTTATAGACTTCGGTTAGTAGCTCCCAAGCCCAGGCTATTGTTTTTTCTTTAAAATAATCACCAAAACTCCAATTCCCGAGCATTTCAAACATCGTATGATGATAGGTGTCTTTACCTACTTCTTCCAGATCGTTGTGTTTTCCACTTACACGCAAACATTTTTGGGTATCGGCTATACGACGATGTTTCGGTACACTGTTACCTAGAAAATACTCTTTAAACGGTACCATTCCTGCATTGGCAAATAACAAGGTAGGATCATCTTTTAACACCATAGGTGCCGAAGCGACAATCTCATGCTGTTTTGATTTGAAAAAGTCTAAAAATTGCTGACGTATTTCCTGAGCAGTCATAAAATTATGATCGTAAAATTATTTTTATCTTTGAGCGTTAGAGGTAAATAAATACCTTTTCACATAAGCAAAAAACGTCCCAAACCAAGGGCAAAAATACACATTTTAAGCGATGTCTAAGGTCAAATACTACTATGATAGTGATACCCTGTCCTACCGAAAAGTAGAACGAAAAAAGGGGCGCACCTTCGGTTTTGCAATGCTGTTTATAACAGGTGCTTCGCTTATGGGCTTACTATTTGTAATCGTAATATTTAACTCTGGTGTAAAGACCCCAAGAGAACGGTC
Organism: uncultured Flavobacteriaceae bacterium; assembly: GCA_964504555.1. Taxonomy (GTDB): domain Bacteria; phylum Bacteroidota; class Bacteroidia; order Flavobacteriales; family Flavobacteriaceae; genus Dokdonia. The sequence continues at coordinate 14,446 of CAZDFA010000006.1, forward strand.
TCAAGAGCGTGAATTATCGCAATTAAAGTTGCAGTATGAGCTAAATCAAAAGCGAATGGCTCTAATTGAGGAAGTTTTAAGTGATGTTCAAGAGCGAGACAACAGTATCTATCGTGTATTGTTTGACGCTAACCCAATACCAAACAAAATTAGACAAGCTGGATTTGGCGGTGTAAATCGCTACAAAAGTTTAGAGGACTATAATAATGCAGAATTGTTGACCTCTAGTGCAAAACGTATAGATAAAATCACCAAACAATTGGCTATACAATCTAAATCTCTTGATGAGATTGCCAAGTTGGCGGAAGAAAAAGAAGATTTACTTAAAACTATACCAGCTATACAACCAGTGCAAAGTGAAGATTTAACACTTGTCGCTTCAGGTTTTGGGATGCGTATGCATCCTATTTTAAAATACCGCCGTATGCATAATGGCATGGATTTTACTTCTCCCACGGGCACACCAATTTATGCTACTGGTGATGGTAAAGTAACCAAAGCAGGACTAGGCAGTGGCTATGGTCGAATGATAATAATAGAACACGGTTTTGGGTATGAGACCTATTATGCACATTTAAGTGAATATAATGTAATACAAGGTCAAAAAGTAAAGCGTGGTGAAATTATAGGTTATGTAGGTAATAGTGGACTCTCTGCGGGGCCGCATTTGCATTATGAGGTACATAAAAATGGTGTTGTGCTCAACCCTGTAAACTTCTATCACAGTGATTTAACTCCAGAGGAGTACGACATTATGCTTCAAAAAGCGAGCTTGGAAAACCAATCTTTAGATTAATGCATATTGAACTTCCTGAAAAATTATATTATAGCATTGGAGAGGTTGCTAAAGCTTTTGAAGTAAACGCATCTCTGATACGATTTTGGGAAAAAGAGTTTGAAGTACTACAGCCTAAGAAAACGGCAAAAGGCAATAGAAAGTTCTCTCCAACTGATATTAAAAATATAGAATTAATTTACCACCTCGTTAAAGAGCGAGGTTTTACCCTTGAAGGAGCTAAGATTCATCTTAAAGAGGGGAAAAAAGAAATATTAGATACTTTTCAGATTATAAGAAAACTTGAAGGTGTTAAAGCACAGTTACTGCAACTCAAAAACCAACTTTAACTAAACACTTAAACTAAAAACTAACTAGATATGAAGAAAGGACTAGTAGCCATCATAATACTTGCCGTAGTTATTATAGCCGGAATATGGTTAGCACGAGCTAACAACGGTTTAGTAAAATTAAATGAAAATGTAAACTCGCAATGGGCTAATGTAGAAAGCTCCTATCAAAGAAGAGCCGATTTAATCCCAAACATTGTAAGTTCGGCAAAGGAATATGCTAAATACGAACAGGAAACTTTTGTTAAGGTAACCGAAGCTCGGTCAAAAGCAACTTCCATACAAATTGACCCATCTAATATTACACCAGAGCAGTTAAAGCAGTTTCAGCAGGCACAGTCAGGGCTAACTTCTGCTTTATCTAGATTATTAGCCACATTTGAAAGATATCCTGATCTTAAAGCCAATCAGAATTTCAGTGAACTTATTAATGAATTATCTAGAACTGAGAATAGAATTAATGTAGAGCGTAATCGATTTAATGAAACTGCTAAAGAATTAAATACTACAGTACAACAAATCCCGACCAACATCGCCGCAGCTATTTTTGGTTTTAAAGAAAGACCTTATTTTGAGGGTAATGAAGGCACTGAAAATGCTCCCAATGTTGACGATTTATTTAATAACTAATGGCTTCTAGCATTGAAGACTTTTTGAACCAAGACGAAGAGAAACAGGTAATTGCTGCTATTCATCAGGCAGAGTCTTTGACTTCTGGAGAAATACGTGTACATCTGGAGTGTCATTCCAATCAACCCCCTATAAATCGAGCGGCACAACTGTTTCACCTGCTTAAAATGGACAATACTAAAGAAGAAAATGGGGTGTTGATCTATGTTGCAGTAGATGATCATCAACTAGCAATTATAGGTGATAAGGGCATCAACAAAAAAGTTCCTTCAGATTTTTGGGAAAGTACCAAAGACAAAATGATTGCTGCTTTTAAAAGTGGCAATTTTAAAGAAGGATTAGTGAAAGGCGTTCAAAACGCAGGTGAAAAATTGCAAGCGTACTTTCCCTGGGATGCCACTGATGATAATGAACTACCAGACGAAATCACCACAAGTTAATGGTAAGAAGTTTGCATGAAATAGGATTTGCATTTCTCCTTACGCTTTGTATAGGTTCCTTATGTTTTGCACAGTATACCATACCGCCTAAACCAGGCGCACGTGATTTTACCTATGTTTATAATCCAAACAATATCCTATCTTCAAGCCAGGCGCGTGCACTCAATCTAAAACTAAGCAACTACGCTGATAGTACATCTACACAAATTGTAGTAGCTGTAATCCCTACAACAAAAGGAGAAGATATTAGCTTGTTAGGTGCTAAATGGGGACAAGCCTGGGCTATAGGCCAAGCCAAAGAAGACAACGGTATATTAGTGCTACTAGCCAAAGATGATCGTAAAGTTGATATCAATACAGGCTATGGTATTGAGTCCATTATTTCTGATCGAGATGCTAAACGGGTCATCGAAAATTTCATGATACCGCAATTCAAAAAAGGAAATTACTACAACGGTCTTGAAAAAGGTACAACTGCACTAACACAGATGTTAGAAGGTACTTTTAAAGGTACTGCTAAAAGAAATCCTAACCACTATTCGCTAAAAGAAGTTATACTTTCTTTCGCCATAATAATCATTATTGTGATTTTACTTAAGGGTGGTAATCGGGGCGGTCGTGGTCGTGGCCCAGGGGATCCTTTGCGCAATGTAATTATCTTCAGCAATATGGGGCGCAGCAGTTGGGGAGGTAGTCCTGGCGGCAGTAGCTGGAGTGGTGGTGGCAGTTTTGGTGGGGGTAGCTTTGGTGGGGGCGGTGCTTCAGGAGGATGGTAGTGTGTATAGTATTTAAAAGATTACACAATCTGCTTTAAAAGCTCTATAAAATCTTTTCTCTTTTTAACAAAATCTAGCTGAGAAACATCAATGATTTTTACATTGAGATGATGTTGAGATTTTATAAAATCTAAATACCCAGTGTTTATTTTTTCTAAATACTCAGCCTTAATACTGCGTTCATAGGATCTGCCTCTTTTTTTAATATTTTCCAACAACCGTTCTGTACTTTGATACAAATAGATATACAGATCCGGTTTCGGAATGTCCTTGTACATCATTTCGTGTAATCGTTTATACAAGACAAACTCTTCTTCCGGTAGGGTAACTTTGGCAAAAATGAGGGATTTATAGCGATCATAATCCGCAATCATAAAATCGGCAAACAAGTCATACTGCCCTATATCATCCAATAATTGTTGGTAGCGATCAGCGAGGAAGGACATTTCTAAAGGAAAAGCATATCGATGTGGTTCCTTATAAAATTTTGGCAAAAAAGGATTATCCTTAAATCGCTCTAAAATAAGTTTGGCCTTAAACTCATTAGCGATCATAGTTGCTAGACTTGTTTTACCTACCCCAATAGTCCCTTCAATAGCTATATAATTATGACTATTAAGCGAAAAAACATCTTTAGGGTTCTTAAGCCATTTAGGTTGTTTGTCAAGTTGACTAGTGTCCTCACAAGTACTGAACAACTCTTGTATTGATTTACCAAGTTTAGGATGGATTAAATCTGTGGTAATATCTGCCAAGGGTTGTAATACAAACTTGCGCTTGTGTAACTCAGGGTGCGGTAAGATGAGACTTTTGCCTTCCTTAACTTCATCATTATAAAAAAGGATGTCTATATCTATGGTTCTAGAATGGTATCTCTCGCCTGATTTGCGTTCTCGTCCTAATTGTTTTTCTATACGAAGTACTTCTTTAAGTAATTTGGAAGCCGTAAAATGAGTTTGCATAAATACTACACAATTATGAAAATCTGCTCCTTCAAAACCTAAGGATGGACTTTGATATACTGGCGATATTTTAAAAATAGGGCCTACCCGTTCAAAAAGGAGTACAATGGCCTTATTTAGATAATCATAGGTGTTTCCTTGATTACTTCCTAATCCTAAATATATAGTATGTAATGAATTGGCGATACGTCGCTTTATTTGGGATTAAAGAACAAAATAAGGAAAAGAATTGACACAAAAATTTTACATTTGGAGATACTGGACTATTTAAAACAACTATTTATTCAACTATGCAAAGCACTAAAGACCAACTGGCAGCCTTTCGAATATATTTTATATTAGGAAGCTTATTTGTATGTGCTCTAGTAGTTTCTAATCTAATTTTTAAAAAGTTCTTTTACTGGGATTTTTTTGGAGTATATACCTTTGAAATTTCGGTAGGTATTCTTCCCTATCCTATTACATTTTTGATTACTGATTTAATCAGCGAAATTTATGGAAAGAAAAAAGCTAATCAAGTTGTTACCGCTGGTATATTTGCTTCTTTTTTTGCATTACTTATCGTTTTTATAGCCCAAGTAGTACCAGCTACTAGTTGGTCTCCCATACAAAATCCAATTTTTGATAAAGTTTTTGGATCAACTGCAGTTGCTGTATTTGCGAGTATGATAGCTTATTTACTGGCACAATATGTAGATATACATATTTTTCATTTTTGGAAACGCCTTACCAAAGGAAAGCATTTATGGTTGCGCAACAACTTCTCGACCTTTCTATCACAGTTTATAGATACCTTTTCAGTATTGTTTTTATTATGCACTTTTCGCGAAATTGAATGGTCTCGCTTTGGCGGCCTACTGCTGGGTGGTTTTATTTTTAAAGTGCTAATCGCAGCTTTGGACACACCATTGTTGTATGCTGGGGTATGGTTATTTAGAAAACATTTTAAACTAGACCAGGGCGAAGAACTTAATTTGGCCGTTTAATCAAATTATTATGAGAAAAATTTTCAAAATATTGGGTATCTTCATTGTAGTATTACTGCTCGTATTAATAGCTACTCCTTTTCTTTTTAGAGGCAAATTAGAAAAACTCTTAAAGGAAACCCTGAATAAAAATTTAGACGCCACTGTAGCGTGGAATAGTGTGAACCTAAGTCTTATAAAGAGCTTTCCAGATGCCGCTCTTACACTATCAGAATTTAGTATAGCCAACAAAGGCGTTTTTGAAGGAGATACTCTTATTTATGGCGATAGACTAGAGCTTGATATGGGACTAAAACAACTTTTCAAAAAAGCTGATAAAGATCCTATACAAATCAACACCTTGATATTGGACGGTGCTATAGTTAATATAAAAATATTAGAAGATGGCACGGCAAATTATAATATTACCAAGGAAACTGATACCGCAGCAGATAAACAAGACCAGACTGAAAATACTCCTTTTAACCTGGGATTACAGCATTATGAATTGAATGATGCCATAATTAATTATGATGATGCTTCGACACAAACCAAATTAAGTTTAACCCATCTCAACCACGAAGGAAATGGGGATTTTTCTGTGGCGCAAAGTACCTTATCTACAAAAACGCATAGTCAAGTCTCTTTAATTTATGATAACATAAATTATCTGGATAACAATACTATTGATCTTATTGCCGACATAGGATTGGATGTTGAAAATCAAAAATATACGTTCAAAGAAAATAAAGCTATCCTCAATGCTCTGCCCTTAGTTTTTGATGGTTTTATACAGTTACTTGATGATGGCAATATGATAGACCTTCACTTTGAAACCGAGCAATCTGATTTTAAAAATTTTCTAGCCGTTATTCCTGAGACTTATGAACGAAATCTAGATGAGGTGAAAACCGCCGGTGATTTTAGCGTAAACGGAAACATAAAAGGTATAGCAAATGACACATACATCCCAACATTAAATATTGCTGTAAAATCTAATAACGCCTCTTTTAATTATCCTAGTTTACCCAAGCAAGTTGATGAGATCACCTTGGATATGCTTCTAAAAAATGAAACAGGAATAACCAAAGACACCTATTTAAATATTGATAAACTACATTTTAAAATAGATGAGGATGAATTTGCAGCAAACGGTACATTAAAAAATCTTACTACCAATATGCTTGTAAATCTTGCAATGACAGGCAGGCTAGATTTAAGTAAAATTGACGAAGTTTATCCAGTAGAATTTAAAGATCCCTTATCTGGCATTTTAGATTTAGACATCGAAACTCGTTTTGATATGGATGCTATTGACAACCACCTTTACGATCGCATATACAAAACTGGAGATTTAAAAATTACAGACCTCAATTACACTTCAGATAAGCTGCCTAAACCTCTGCAAGTACATCAAGCTGATATTAATCTAAATTCTGAACGCATAAAACTAGAGCGATTTTCTGGTGAAACTGGAGCAACAGATATTAATGCAACTGGCGTCATTGAAAATTTAATTCCATATGTGATGTCAAAAGAAGATCTAAAAGGGAATTTTAAGATTACTTCAAAGGTCTTTGATCTACATGACTTTACAATTCCTGAAGAGGAAGAAGCATCCTCCAAGACCACAAAAGATAGTGGTCGACCTACACTTCAGGCTGTAGACACTGGTGTGCGCATACCTGACTTTCTAGATGCTTCTCTGGACTTTAGTGCCCAAAAAGTAATTTATGATAATATAGACTTAGCTAATGTTTCTGGTAGTTTGGTTGTAAAGGACGAAGAGGCGCAATTACGTAACATAGTTTCAGACATTTTTAATGGTAAAGCTGGTGTTAATGGTAGTGTAAATACAAAAGATCGCGTGCCACTATTTGATATCAATTTAGATTTAGCTAATATCGACATCCAAGAGTCTTTTGAAAAATTAGAATTACTTAAATCCTTAGCTCCTATTGCCAACGTAATAAAAGGTGCATTAACAACAACTCTTAACCTTCAAGGCAGCATGGACAAGAATTTGAATCCCGTTCTAAATACTGTTGGAGGAGATGCTTTTGCCAAATTGATAAGTGCAGCAATAGAGGCTAAAGAGTCACCATTAATTAGTGCATTGGATAGTCAACTGAATTTTGTTGATTTATCCAAAATAAACCTATCTAATCTTACGACTAAGATGCGTTTTGAAAATGGTCAGGTGGCTATAGATCCTATTGGCTTTAAAATAGAAGGTATTGATGCCATAGTTAGTGGTGGTCACGGTTTTGATAATTCATTGAATTATAATTTACAATTAAATATACCTGCAGAAGCACTTGGAGGAGATGTGAGTAAACTACTTGCTAAACTTAACCCGCAGGAAAAAGAAAATCTCATGGTGCATTTACCAGTTTCGCTCACGGGGGTTTTTAAACAGCCACGTGTCAATGCCAATGTAACGGGAGCTGTACAAGATCTTACCAATCAAATAATCGATATCCAAAAACAACGAGCCATTGATGTTGTAAATGATAAAGTAGATGATGTACTAAGCAATATCTTAGGAGGCGACACTACTAGTGGTGATACTACCAACACAGATGATCCTAAAACTGAAGATGCCGTTAAAGACGTTGCCGGTGACTTATTGAATGGGCTTTTTGGTAAAAAGAAAAAGAAGAAGAAAGATAACTAAGGGGGGTCTTCCAATTTATCTCACTAGAATCTTGATTCCTTCGCTTAGCGCAATTTAAACCTCGCTCCAGCCAATAGGCCATGTTTTTTTATTAAAAATTAAGGAGTTCGAAGTTACAACAGTTAGGGTGTAATACAGGTTGATTATAGCATCTTAATAACTAGCAGCAAATTTTCCAAGTAGTAATGTTTTGTTTTTCTATACGGCCAATCACAAAGGCTTGCCAGTTGGTAATTAAAGAGAATACGTTTTTGAAAGGCATTCTGTTGTAATAAACTCATTACACTTATCCTTAAAGTCCTCATTCTGTATTTTTTATTTGACTTTTATGGTAAGAAATAGGATATGGTCAAATACATTGGGTGATTCCATTTTTTGACCTAATGTTTCACCACCTGTTAAGCTAACTAACATAAGATAAGCTTCAACATCAATACTTTTTAATAATTCGGCTAAAATGATTTTCCTTTACAATAGCCAAAACGTTGATTTAAAACCTTATGTAGAGCCTCAGGTTTAGGTGAACTCAATCCATTTTAAAATCCAAAACAGCGCATATCATCCTAAACAAAATCAAGTAGTTGCATTATTTTAGTTTCTTTTGATAATTCCTTTTCAGAACCTTGGAACAACTCATTTTTAATATATTTCAAGACCCTTAATCATTAGTGTTAGACCGTCCAGATAAAAGGTTTAGGATATTTTTACAACCTTTTTCCTCGTCCTAACTTAATCAAAATAGAGAATACCGTCATTATTTGTTTTTCCTTTACTTCCTAAAGAATTGAATTTCCAACTAAGATTTAGTAGAAAATACTGTTGTAAAACGGTGCTTCGTACATCCTGGATAAAGTTTGCCGTTGCCGTTCTCCTAGCATTGGTGTTTTGGTTAAGCAAATCAAAGACTTTAAGGGTAATTTTAGCATTATCCTTCAAAAAACTGTAAGATAAAGAGCTATTCCAGAAGAAGGCTGTACGTTGAAAGCCGTCTGCAACATCCGGATTAAAATTAAAATTAACTGTATTGACCCACTCCCATTTCTTTATGGCATTAACCGTATTTGTAAATGAAGCATTATGTCTTATAAAACTTTGATCTTGGAAAATGTCAAGATCAAAGGTGGTTCTAGAAAGTGTGGGGTTATAGTTTAATCTGAGATTAAACGCATTCTTCCATTCTAAACCAATACCCGCACGAGGGTTTATATTACTAACCAAACTAGCATACTGTATATCATCATTAAAATTAATGGCTCGGGTAATACCACCATTGAAACCAAGATTATATTTTAAAGTTCGTAAGGAATCAAGCTTCACAGATTTGTTATAAAACCCATTTAAATTCAGCCTGTAATTACCATTTACATTCTCGTATGTTGTACTTCTTACCAAGTTTTCATCAATACTAGTTCTACTTACCACAGCATTATTGTCAATATCAAGATTCCCAAAAAGATATATGCCTGATTTTTTTTGAAAATTATATCCGTTATAACTGAGGTAAATACTATGCGTATTAGTAGGCTCTAAATCTGGATTACCTTGTAAGGTGTTTAGCGGATCACGTACATCTTCAAACGGAGAAAGTTGATCTACCCGTGGCGGTCTGTTATTAAGGTCATAGCTTAGATATATCGATTTTTGCGTATCAATCTTATAACTCAAATAACTATCAATCTCAATAGCTTCAAAATCCCTATCAATACTCAATTCTGGTCTAAGTTGATCTTCATTTTCTAAGTTTCTAAAGACATAGCCAGTTTCTACTCCCGCGCTCCATGTGTCATTATTAAAACTTAGTTCAAGACTAGGCGTTGTTCTTCTATTGGTAAAACTAAAATCTGTACTCAATACATCATTAAAGCTTGTAAATGCCTGAGAATTTTCGTCAAACTCAAAAGTACTACGGCGGTTTTCATCCTGATTATCTTGATGTTCCAGCTCTACGTCAAGAAAAAGTTTTTTAGAAATTAAGGGGTGTCGATAGGTCAATCTAGTAGTGAATGCATTTCGTGTTGTCTCTCCATCTGTAAGCTGATCGCGAAAAATATCATCCTGATTTCCTTGATTTATTATTGTCTCTGTATTCAATAGGTCTTCACTTTCAGACCTATTAATTGTATTGCTCAAGTTAAATTTTAGAAATGAGCCTCCCTCGCCAAAGCGTTTGGTAAGATTAAGTGTATTTCCAAAATTTCGAGTGGAAGTATCACTCAAGGATTGTGATGTTGACGAATTTATTAATGACCCTGTATCATCTAACGAAACCTCACTACTGGAAAAACGATTTTCTGAATCATTGATCTGAAATCTTGGCCTAACGGTGATTAAAAAAGTTGAATCCACGGCAATTTTTGCTTCTAAGCTTACACTATGATCGTCCCTATTGCCATCTGTTCTAGAATTGCTATTTGTAAAAAACCGCTGGTCTGGAAATATGTTTTCCCTCTCTGTCGTATTCTCATTAAAGTTATTAGATCCTGAATAAAAATAATTGGCAGAAAGATCAAATCCTTTAGTTAGCTCATCAGCATAATTAGCTCCTGCATTTCTGCTATTTACAATACCACTAGCGCCTCCTCCAAAACCAAAAACTGTACTGAGGTTATTCCTAAAATTGTCTCGTATTTCACCAAATGTAAAACCTGGATTATTCAAATTGTTTCCCCCTCCCAAAAAACTAATGCGTCTATCATTATCAAAAATGTTCACAATGCCAGCATACTCAAACCGACTGTCTGTACCACCTCCCGCGGCTAACCTTCCAAAAACCCCTTTATTATTTTCTTCCTTAATGGTGAGGTTTATTGTTTTGTTTTCTTTATCTCCTTCTTCCCCAGCAAAAGCTTCATCGTCTGTTTTAGTATCAGTTACCTGTATTTTTTCTATAATTTCTTTAGTGAGATTTCGTGTAGTAATGGTTGGATCGTCCCCGAAAAACGGTTTTCCATTAACCAAAATTTTATTGACCTCCTTCCCATTAACTCTAATCGTTCCATCTTCATCTACCTCCACTCCAGGGAGCTCTTTAAGTAAATCTTCTATAGTTGCATCTTTTTTTGTTTTAAAAGAGGACACATTAAACTCTAAGGTATCTTTTTTAACAGTTACAGGAGCCCTTGTCTGAATGAAAACCTCATCCAGAGATGCAACCGCATAGCCTAATGTAATATCTTCCAATACTATTGGACTTTTTGATAGATCTACCTCTTTACTATATGTCTTATATCCGACAAATGAAATATTAACCCGGGCATCTTTAATTGGAGAACGACCTTCTAAATTAAAAATACCGTCTTTATCTGTTATGGTATAGGTAATGAGTGTACTGTCTTTAACAGATTCTAAAAAGACTGTTGCTGCCTCTAGTCCTGATTGAGAAAGGCTGTCCTTAAGGACACCTCGTATTTCAAAATCTTGATTTAAAGTCTTCTTATTGTTTTGACTTATTCCAGTTATTTGATTGAAAATTGAAAATACAAGTATAAGAACATACTTGATCAACGCACCCCTACAACGCATAAAAGATCGATTTATTAATTAGTATTACTAATTACAACTATACAAGTCTGATGACCCGCTTTATTTAGATAACTTTATGTATGAATTAACGTAGTCTTTTGATTTTTAGTGTCTTTTTCTAAAAAGAATGCTAAGACTACTTCTTTCTAAAATAAATAGTAATTGGTACCCCAGAGAAATTATAGTGTTCACGAAGTTTATTTTCCAAAAACCGTTTATAAGGATCTTTTAGATACTGAGGCAAATTACAGAATAATGCAAATTGCGGTTGGGGCGTTGGCAATTGCATGCAGTACTTGATTTTTATGTATTTTCCTTTATACGCTGGTGGGGGAAAGTTTTCTATTAGTGGCAAAAAGAAATCATTTAACGCACTAGTTTTTATTTTTTGAGCTCTGTTTTTATAAACTTCAACAGCGGTTTCAATAGCTTTATAAATACGTTGTTTGGTTAATGCCGAAATAAATATTACAGGTACATCTGTAAAAGGTTCCATCTGAGAACGAATTTGTCGTTCAAACTCTTTCATCGTCTTGTTATCCTTTTCTACCAAATCCCATTTATTGACCAAAACAACAACACCTTTTCTATTGCGTTCGGCAAGCCAAAAGATATTTTGAACTTGACCATCAAAACCACGGGTGGCGTCTACAACGAGCAAACAAACATCGGCGTGTTCAATAGCACGTACACTGCGCATAACCGAATAAAACTCTAAATCTTCCTTGACTTTAGACTTTCGGCGAATGCCAGCTGTATCAACTAGATTAAACTCAAAGCCAAATCTATTGTATGTCGTATCAATTGCATCACGAGTAGTACCAGCAACATCTGTAACAATATATCTATCTTCTCCAATAAGTGCGTTGATAAAAGATGATTTGCCAGCATTAGGCCTTCCAACCACAGCAAAACGTGGTAAGTCTTTTGCGGTTTTATCCTCAGTTTCAGGTAGTACTTTTACCAATGCATCTAGTAAATCACCTGTACCACTACCGTTAGTAGCTGCAACTGTAAAATAGTCCCCTAAACCTAAATTGTAAAACTCAACCGCATCTGCAGCCCTTTTGTTATTATCTACTTTATTGACTACAAGCAAAACAGGTTTGTCTACTCGCCTTAGTAAATTGGCAACATCTTCATCCATACCTGTAATACCAGTTTCAACATCTACCATAAACAGAATAGCATCAGCTTCATCTATTGCTAGTTCTACTTGTTTGTCGATTTCGGCTTCAAATACATCATCACTTCCAACAACATAACCTCCAGTATCAATAACGGTAAATTCTACACCGTTCCAGTCAGACTTTCCATAATGACGGTCTCTAGTCACACCACTAACGGCATCAACAATAGCCTCGCGTCTTTGTACCAACCGATTAAAAAAAGTTGATTTCCCCACATTGGGTCTACCTACAATAGCAACAATTCTGCTCATTTTACGCCATTAAGTGGGCAAAGATACTTGTAATCATAGATTCCATCATAAAATGTGCTTTAAAATCCATTGTTACTCATGGTTGAATCCTGAATTATTCTTTTAATATATAAAGATGTAAGCCTTACTGGAGAGTTTCTACTAATCACCTATGATTGTAGCCTTCTTATTTATAGGCTTTTTTGCCGCTATTATTGGAGCCATACCACCAGGGGCATCCAATCTCGCGGTTATAAAAACTTCAGCCCGTGAAGATGTGCGACAAGCTCTTAAGATTGGGTATGGAGCAGGTTTGGGAGAAGTACTTCTTGCATTTACTGCAATGAGCTTTGGGATGGTAGTTCAGGACTTTTTTACCATGCATATTTGGATACAATTTTTTGTTGTTTTTGCACTGATTGTTGCTGGTATCGTATTGGTATGGTCTAAACCCAAGGAACAAAAAAAGATACGGTCTTTCTCTTCTAAATACGCCACTGGTTTTTTTCTTAGCCTCATAAATCCTCCTGTTCTTATTTATTGGGTAGTAGCCTGCTCTATGCTACATAAGTCATTTGCCTTATCTGATATGTCTACAACACCAATTCTCTTATTGTTTTTTGGAGGTGTTTTTCTAGGAAAAGTGATTACTCTCTATGGTTATAGCCGCTTAGGTCACCTCCTTCAAAATAGAAAAGAAAATTTTAAGGAATCAGTTAATAAAGTAGTTGGTATTGCCCTTTTGAGTATTGCTCTTTTGCAAGGGGCAAAACTTTTATTGACTTAATTACAATACACTTAACTGGACCACATAACCTTCCCAGGCTCTAACATTAAATACCGTACCATCTTCAAAAATGAGATATTGTCCTTTTATCCCTTGAAGCATCCCTTCAAAGGCAGGAGTTTTATCCAGATTTAAGGAGGCTACTTTTTCTGGATATTTAGCTACAGGAAACTCAATGTGAAATTCAGTATTACTTTCGGCGACATAATCTTTAACCTCATCTGGAACATATTGCTTTAATTGATCCCGATGTGCTTTTAGATCTTCATCGTCAATGTCATTTTTGAGCATTTTTCGCCAATTGGTTTTGTCTGAAACATGATCCTTTAAAGCGACCTCGGTAATCCCAGCCAAATACCTATTGGGTACTTCGGCAAGAACCAAAGCTTCGTGTGCACCTTGGTCTATCCACCGCGTTGGTAATTGATTTTTACGCGTTACACCAACCTTGACATTACTAGAATTTGCCAAATACACAATATGTGGTTGCAACTGCACCTTCTTTTCATACTCCAAATCACGATCTTCAATATCTAAGTGCGCTTGTGAAAGTTCGGGTTTCATTATCCAATCTGCCGCTTGAGGGACTTTGTAAAAATCATCATAGCAAAATCCTTGTCGGTATATTTTTTTGTCTTCGCCGCAGGCTAAACATTGATAGCCTATAAACTCCAAATGTATCTTTTTACCTAATAATTGGTTTACCCTTAAAAATTCATCCCCTAAAATTAAATAGTACTGCACAGGTGACCCTATTTCTGAAGTCATTTTGGTAAGAACACCTTGATATTGCATAGGCTCGAATTGATTTTTCATTTTTATAAGCTAAATTAGCTTACGCTAAAACGTAAATATACCAACTTTATGGCGATTCCATTAGTACATTCTATTGCCTCTTGGTTTTTAAAAAAGCGTATCCATCAAATGGAACTCTTTATTAAATACCCTCAAGAAGTACAGGAAGAATTGCTGCTACAACTTATTGAAAAAGCAAAAAATACAGAATTTGGTAAACGCTATGATTTTTCATCTATAGATAACTATGCTACGTTTAATGAGCGAATCCCACTGCAGGATTACGAATCCTATAAAGACCGCATTGAATGTTCAAGAAAGGGTAAAACGAATATTTTTTGGCCTTCACCTATAAAATGGTTTGCTCAAAGTAGTGGCACAACTACAGCGCGTAGTAAATACATCCCAGTAAGTCAGGAATCATTGGAAGATTGTCACTATGCCGCAAGTAAGGATTTACTCTGTATGTATTTGAATAATAATGAAGATTCTCAATTATTCAAAGGTAAAGGGCTCCGCTTAGGCGGAAGTAAAAATTTATATAAAGAAAATGGGACTGTGTATGGTGATCTTTCGGCCATTCTTATAGACAATATGCCATTTTGGGCGGAGTTCAGTAGTACGCCAAATAACGAGCTCTCATTACTTGGCGATTGGGAAATTAAGATGCAAGCTATTGTAGATGAAACTCTGAAAGCCAATGTAACCAGTCTTGCGGGAGTACCATCCTGGATGCTTGTTTTACTCAATACAGTTTTAGAAACAGCAGGTAAGAAAACGCTTTTGGAAGTATGGCCTAACTTGGAGGTTTATTTTCACGGAGGTGTGAGTTTTGATCCCTACATAAACCAGTACAACACCATAATACCTAAATCTGACTTTAAATATTACGAAATATACAATGCCTCAGAAGGTTTTTTTGCCATTCAGGACAGAAATGATGAAAATGATCTGTTGCTCATGCTTGATTACGGCATTTTTTATGAGTTTATCCCTATGGATACTTATGGTACAAGCAATCAAAAAATTATCCCACTTAGCGCTATTGATATTGATAAGAACTATGCAGTCGTTATTACCACCAATGCTGGCTTATGGCGCTATCAAATTGGTGATACGGTAAGATTTACTAGCACAAGTCCTTATCGCATAAAAGTAAGTGGTCGCACCAAACATCATATTAATGTTTTTGGAGAAGAATTAATAATTGAAAATGCCGAAGAGGCTTTACGCCGTGTATCTAATCTTGCTGATTGTGAAATTAAAGATTACACCGCCGCACCGGTATTTATGCGCGGTCGTGAAAAAGGCGCGCACGAGTGGGTAATTGAATTTAAAAAACCGCCTCGTCGCATGGATGTTTTTGAAGTCCATTTAGACCAGGCTTTGCAACAAGTAAATAGTGATTATGAAGCTAAACGCTTTAATAACACCACCCTAAATCCACCAAAAATTCATGCGGCTAGACAAGATTTATTTTACGATTGGCTAAAATCTAAAAATAAGTTAGGAGGACAACACAAAGTGCCCAGACTCTCCAATAAAAGAGATTTTATTGAAGAATTACTCAATCTTAATGTGTAGGATTCTTAAGAAACTGCTTTCAGTTTATTTAATGTAGACTTATTGAGTTTTCGCTTGGCGTAATCTAGAGTTACCTTCAACTCTTTTTCTTCACTACTCGGTAAATCAAACATCGCATCAGTAAGGATAGCTTCACATAGAGAACGTAATCCTCTAGCACCAAGTTTGTACTCTATTGCTTTTTCTACTAAATACTGTAATGCGTTTTCTGTTATATCAAATAAGATATCATCCATTTCAAACAGCTTTTTATACTGTTTGATAATTGCATTTTTAGGTTCAGTAAGAATAGCCCGTAAAGTACCTTCATCCAGCGGGTTCATATGCGTAAGTACAGGCAGTCTACCAATAATTTCTGGTATTAGGCCAAAGTCTTTTAAGTCTTTTGGGATTATGTATTTGAGCATATTATCACGCTCAATAAGATCTTCACTCTTACTTGCACTAAAGCCCATCGCTTGCATATTAAGTCGCTTGGCTATATGACGTTCTATACCATCAAAAGCACCACCAGCTATAAATAAAATATGCTCTGTGTTTACTTCAATAAATTTTTGATCAGGGTGTTTTCTTCCACCTTTAGGTGGTACATTAACTACAGTGCCTTCTAATAATTTAAGAAGCGCCTGTTGAACCCCTTCACCACTAACATCTCTTGTGATGGACGGATTATCACTTTTGCGAGCAATTTTATCTACCTCATCAATAAATACAATACCACGCTGGGCTTTTTCCAGATTGTAATCTGCTGCTTGTAATAATCTTGTGAGTATGCTTTCTACGTCCTCTCCAACATAACCCGCTTCTGTAAGTACCGTAGCATCTACAATTGCCAAGGGTACATTAAGCATTTTGGCAACAGTTTTGGCAATAAGGGTTTTACCCGTTCCTGTTTGCCCAACCATGACAATATTACTTTTTTGTATTTCTACATCATCATCATTGAATGGTTGTAATAGTCTTTTATAATGATTGTATACGGCTACAGACATTACTTTCTTAGTATGCTCCTGCCCAATTATATAATCATCAAGAAAGCTCTTGATTTCTATGGGTTTTTTGAGCATCAACTCACTCTCTAAGTCATTAGTCTGCAATTCTTTAGACTCTTCCAGTATAATACCGTGAGCTTGTTCAATACATCGGTCACAGATATGAGCATCCAGACCTGCAATTAATAAGTTGGTTTCTGGCTTTTTACGTCCACAAAATGAGCATTCTAAATCTTCTTTTGCCATAATACCGCTATTTTTACTGTATACGCTTTAACGAAAGCTTACTTAATCTCTCTTTAATATCTCATCTATCATTCCATATTCCAGAGCTTTATCTGCCTTCATCCAATAGTCTCGATCTCCATCTTCAAAGACTTTGTCGTAATCTTGCCCAGAATGTTTCGCAATGATTTGATATAATTCTTCTTTTAATATTAAAATTTCTCTCGCCGTAATTTCAATATCACTTGCCTGACCTCTTGCGCCACCCATTGGTTGATGAATCATCACTCTTGAATGAGCCAATCCACTGCGCTTTCCTTTCTCCCCTGCACAAAGAAGAACTGCACCCATAGAAGCGGCCATCCCTGTGCAAATTGTAGCGACATCAGGCTTTATGAATTGCATGGTATCATAAATACCTAGTCCTGCATAAACGCTTCCACCTGGTGAATTAATATAAATCTGTATGTCTTTTGACGCATCAGTACTTTCTAAAAAGAGTAATTGCGCCTGAACAATATTAGCTACTTGATCATTAATACCTGTACCAAGAAAAATTATACGATCCATCATCAATCTAGAGAAGACATCAAAAATGGCAATATTCATTTGACGTTCTTCAATGATATTAGGCGTAAGCCCCACAGGCATCATACTACTTACAATCTTGTCGTAATATAGGCTGCTAACACCTTGATCTTTTATAGCAAATTCTTTAAACTCTTTACCGTAGTCCATAAACCTATAAATGGTTTTGTTTAAAATTTAGGGTTATATCTTCAAAAATAACGATCATAAAGATACTCATTTTAAAAGCTTTGATTAATTATATACTTCTTTAACAAATTGGTCAAAAGTGACTTTTTTCTCTTTTAACGACACATTCTCTTTAAAAAAGTCAAGCATTTTTTGATTCATCAATTGATCAGATAGACGTTTTACTTCTTCTTGATTACCAAGAATACGTGCAGCTATATCTTCCAACTCTTTATCTTCAGGACTCATATTGCCATACTGCATCATTTGTCCCTTAATCATCGTTTTTGCATAATCCTTCAGTTCGTCAAAAGATGCTCTCAAATTGTTGTCAGCAATAAGTTTACCTTCAATAAGTTGATAGCGCAATCCTTTTTCTGAACGCTCAAATTCCTCTTTTGCTTCATCTTCTGTCAATTCCTTTTCGCCAGAAGTACGCATCCAACGTTGCAAAAATTCTGAAGGCAAATCAAATTTTGTTTGTGCAATAAGATGCTCTGTAACATCATTTAGCAATTGTTGATCACTATGCTGCATAAATTGACGTTCAGAATCTTCTTTGATTTTTGCTTTCAATTCTGTTGCGGTCGTTACCACATCCTTACCAAAAAGTTTATCAAATAATTCTTGGTCTAAATCTGCCAATTCTCTTTTATTGACTTCTGTAATCGTAAACGTCACTTCTTCCTTTATCTTGGCAGCTTCTTCTTCAGCCTTACCCAAATGGGCAGTGTAAGCAGTTGATTCAGCAAATAGTCCTTTTGGCTTTACACTAATAAGATCATCTACCTTAGCACCAATAAAAGCAGTCTGATTTTTCTTCCCTTTGAGTTTACCGAGCTCAAAAGTTGTTTGCTTGTCAATTCCTAAGGCTTCATTGAAGAAGGTTCCCGTAAGTTCGCTTTCTAATGAAGCGCTTGTTTCACTTATTAGCTTACCGTATTGCTTCCGGATAGTAGTCACTTGATTTTCTATTGACTTGTCATCTAACGATATCTTATAATGCGGGATTGCCTTTTTTGGTTTTAAATTGACATCAAACTTTGGAGCCATGCCTAATTCAAACTCAAAACTATAGGCACCTGCATCCCAATCAAAATCTCCTTGTTCTTTAGGCAATGGGTTACCTAAAACATCTAGTTTTTCTTCGGTTAGGTATTTATTAAGTGCATCTTGTAGTAGTTTGTTCACTTCATCTACCAATACCGCCTTGCCATATTGCTTTTTTACCAATCCCAAGGGAACGTGGCCTTTTCTAAAACCAGGAATATTGGCTGTCTTTCTATAATTATTTAAAACAGATTGTACTTTTTCTTTATAATCATCTTCGGCGATATCTACCTTGATAACCGCGTTTAATTCGTCTATTTCCTGCTTGGTAATGTTCATATTTCTCGCAAAATTAAGGCAGCAAAAGTACGCAATTTTAACGTATTGTCTACCCTATTAAAAAGTCATTTAGAGTTTTAAACAAAGTGGTAAAGCGATACAATAAATCAACATTCTAAATGTATTAGATCGCAAGGTTAAAAAAAATGAAAGTACTGCATTACTAATAATCACTATGTCCTAACAACTCATAGCTCATGTAGTTTTGTCGAAATTGACACAAACCTGTTGGTAAAACATTGCGGCTTAAGATTTAAAAACATAAAAAAGAAGACTTTTTAATTCTATTCATTTTAATATTAAAAAGGCATTAAAATCATTTTTTATGTTATAAAACGAACTATAAATTATAGTATCACCCTATAAAAAATGCATCACTGCTGCGGCAAAGTCTTTAGGATTTTGCGCATGTATCCAGTGACCAGCATTATTTATTGTTTTAATGATTGCTTTCACGAAAATCTTATTAATCATATCAAAATCGTAAGATTGAATGTAATCTGAGTTTTCACCTTTTAAAAATAACGTGTCTCCATAAAATTTACAGTCCTCTGGAAGTGCATCGCCAACTCGATGTGCGTGTTGAACAATTGTTTCTAAATTTACTCTTAATCCCAGAACACCAGGCTCAGACCAATACAAATTTTTCAACAAGAATTGAGCAATTCCTTGATCTTGTATAAAGGAACTTAAAAATTCTGATGCTTCGCTACGCTTCTTAAGGGAAGGCAACTGCTCTTTAAGATTAAGAAGAGCATCTAAAATATGGCCGTGATGCGCTGGGTATGCCCTAGGAGCAATATCTACAACTACTAATTTTTTCACTAATTCAGGATACTGGGCAGCAAAATACATTGCAGTTTTACCTCCCATAGAGTGACCTAAAAGTACCATTTGCTTAACACCTTGTTTTTCACAATAGCCTAATAAATCCTGTGTCATCGCTTCATAATTAAATGAAGGATCGTGAAAGCTTCTACCGTGATTGCGCTGGTCTACTAAATGCACTTGAAATGCTTGGCCAGCGAAATACTTCCCCAGAGTTTTCCAATTATCGCCCATTCCCAAAAAGCCATGAAGAATAATAAAGGGGGGGCCTTCTCCTAGAACATTGGCATATAAACTCATTTAATCCAAAGCCGTTTTATATCGAGAAATAACACTTTCAAAACCTAAATATAAAGACTCTGCTATCAACGCATGACCAATGGAAACTTCCTGTAAATAGGGCACATTATCTTTAAAAAACTGCACATTTTCCAAAGACAAATCATGACCTGCATTAATACCAAGTTCCAATTCATTTGCTATTAAGGCAGCTTCGGTGTATGGTTTAACGGCCTTTTTAGGTTGAGATTTATACATTCGAGCAAAGTCTTCGGTATAAAGTTCTATTCTATCACTACCTGTCTTTTTTGCACCTTCAATCATATCGGGATATGGATCAACAAATATTGAGGTTCGTATATTATTTTGCTTAAATTCCTGTATCACCTCTTTCAAAAAACCACCATGTGCAATTGTATCCCAACCAGCATTAGATGTTATAGCATCTACCGCATCAGGCACTAAGGTAACTTGAGTAGGGCGTACCTCAAGAACAAGAGCAATAAATTTTTCAACCGGATTACCTTCTATATTATACTCTGTATGTACTTCATCTTTAAGCTCCCGAGCATCTTTATATTTTATGTGTCGCTCATCGGGCCTAGGGTGTATAGTAATTCCTTCTGCTCCATAAGACTGGATGTCTTTTGCCACTTGAATAAGATTCGGAATATTACCTCCTCGAGCATTACGTAAGGTTGCAATTTTATTAATGTTTACACTTAATTTTGTCATAACATTTTATGGCATCATATTGGCTACAAAAATAAGAAGACCAGCATCGCTCTCCATTTAAATTTTCATTATTTTGCACTATGGCTATCACAGATTTTATAATCAATGACATAAAACCAGTACCAGAGACTCATAAGATTGAGGAAGTACAATCAATGTTTAGCCAGACCACCTATTCCCATATCCCTATTTCAAGAGCTGGATTTTATCTAGGGTGTCTCGCCGAAGCAGACACACATTGCTATAATGCCAATAGTGAAATTGGAGTTTATTCTCAGTCTTTTCAAAACTATTATGTATTGTTTGAAACCAACTGGTTGTCGGTACTTGAGGCATTTGCAAAAAACAGTACCAATTTGATGCCTGTTTTAAATGAAGAAGGCAACTATATTGGATATTATGAGCTTGCTGATGTTTTAAGTTTTTTTGGCAATACTCCATTTATGAAATTGCCTGGTAATATCATTATTGTTGAAAAAGGGCTTGTAGATTACTCCTTAAGCGAAATCAGTCAAATAGTTGAATCCAATGATGGGAAAATCATGGGAACCCTACTTAGCGCAATAAGTAATGATATTGCCCAAGTTTCAATTAAAGTTGGTGATGCTAATTTTAATGATATTCTAGCTACCTATAGACGTTATGGTTACACCATCGTATCGAGTCATCAAGAAGACCGTTTTCTTAAGGAATTGGAAGATCGTTCCCGGTATTTAGATAAATACCTCAATATCTAGTCGAATGAAAATAGGTATTTACGGACAGTTTTATCACCCAGAAGCTGGAAAATATATTCAAGAGCTATTGGATATACTTGATAAAAAACAGATAGAGGTGATTATTGAAAAAAATTTCCTAGACCTTATAAATCAGCATAAAGACATTGACCGCAGCTATTCTCATTTTAGCACCTTTGAAGAACTAGATACCAGTTATGATTTCTTTTTTAGTATTGGAGGTGATGGCACCATTCTTAAAACCGTTACCTATGTGCGTGATTTAAATATTCCGATAGTAGGAATAAATACGGGACGACTTGGTTTTTTGGCCACTATAAATAAAGAAACCATAGAAAAGTCTATTTCTGCCATACTTAAAGGGCAGTATACCATTTCAGAACGCGCGCTTCTTTCTGCAAAAATTGAAGATCAAAAATCATTTGGGACCGCACTTAATTTTGCCATCAATGAAATAGCGGTGAGCCGCAAAAACACTACTACAATGATATCGGTAGAGACCTGTCTCAATGGCGAACCTCTTACAAACTATTGGGCAGATGGTCTTATTGTAGCTACACCTACAGGCTCTACGGGCTATTCCCTAAGTTGTGGAGGCCCTGTAATAACACCGAGCTCTTCCAACTTTGTACTTACTCCTATTGCACCACATAACCTCAATGCAAGACCTCTTGTCATATCAGACGAAACAACAATAACACTAAAAGTATATGGTCGTGAAGATGAGCACCTTATCTCACTTGACTCCCATATTGCCACTTTAAAAAATAATACCTTAATTACTATTGTTAAAGCTCCCTTTACTATAAAACTTCTTAGTTTAGAGGAAGAGAGTTTTATCAAAACCCTCAGAAAGAAACTACTTTGGGGGGAGGATAAACGCAATTAGACAATATTTACAGATAAATGCTGTTAATCAAACGTGAACTTCTGGCAAGAATTAACAACTTATTTTGGTAATAAATTTATACCCTTACGGCCTAAATACTAAGCTTGCCCGAGCTTACAATATTGTTATATTTGCAAACTTTTAAGATTTATGAAGTATCTAGCGGTTTTAGTATGTACCGTAATTATTTGTGCTTTCGCACAAGCACAAACTTATGAAGTAGGCGCTTTCATTGGAGGAGCCAATTTTATAGGTGATGTAGGCAATACTAGTTTTATTTCGCCAAATGCGCCTGCTATTGGTGGTATTTTTAAATGGAACAGAAGTAGTAGGCATGCATTTAGATTTTCGGCACTCTTCGCCCAACTAGATGCAGATGATGCAGATAGCAATGAAAATGGAAGACAGGGACGAGGACTCGAATTTGAAAATAATATTTTTGAAGCCTCCCTTGGTTTGGAATATACATTTTGGGAGTTTGATCTTTTTAGTGAAGATAAAGTAATTCAGGCTCCATATTTGTATACAGGAATTACAGTCATAAACCAAAATGATCTTTTTCTAAATGCTAATAACGTAATCCTGTCAGACGGTAACGTATGGAATGTTGTTATACCAATGATAGTCGGCTATAAAATAGCGCTTAATAGAGAGCTAATTTTAGCCGTTGAACTTGGTGCACGCTATGGCATTTCAGATAATTTAGATGGAAGTAACCCGAGTAACGATGATGCTGGTGCAACAAGTTTTGGCAATTTAAATAATGATGATTGGTATTTTGTTACTGGCTTAACATTAACTTACACCTTTGGCAGGAAGCCTTGTTTTTGCGCCTTTTAGTGTATGGACATTTTAACTCAAATTGATCAAGAAAATTTACCCAAGCATATTGCTATTATCATGGATGGCAATGGTAGGTGGGCAAAAAGCAAAGGATTACTGCGAGGAGCTGGACACAAAAGTGGGACGAAAGCAGTAAGACAAGTTGCAGAAGCCTGTGCCGAATTAGGCATTCCTAATCTTACATTATATGCTTTCTCCACAGAAAATTGGAATAGACCTAAAAAAGAGGTAGACACATTAATGAAACTTCTAGTCACCTCTTTGAAGAAAGAAATAAGCACCTTACAAGAAAACAAAATTACCTTAAATGCTATTGGCAACATAAGTACTCTACCGTCCCGTGCTCAAAATGAACTTGCAGAAGTTATTGCTAAAACTAAAGATAACCATAGACTATGTTTGACACTCGCATTAAGTTATGGCGCAAGAGAAGAACTATTAAAAACTGTAAAAGAAATAAGCCTTAAAGTTAAAAATAATATAATTTCCCCAGATGAGATTGATGAGTCTCATATAAATAAGCATCTTTACACCCACGACCTTCCAGATGTGGATTTGCTCATTCGTACCAGCGGGGAGCAACGGGTAAGCAATTTTTTATTATGGCAAATAGCATATGCCGAGTTTTATTTCACCCCAGTGCTATGGCCTGACTTTAGAAAAAAGCATTTATATGATGCTATTTACAATTATCAGAAAAGAGAACGAAGATTTGGAAAGACTAGCGAACAGATTGGATAGAACTACTACTTTAAGAATAATACTTTTAAATAAAAAACTGCTTATACTAGCGGCTTTCTTTTTTATTGCACAAAGTATTGTGGCCCAAAGAGAACTTCCAATAAATGAAGACACTAAATATGAAATTGGGTCTATAAAGGTAACAGGTACTACAACCTACAATGAAAATACGGTAATCGCATTTACTGGCCTGCGCATTGGCGAGCGTATTTTTCTAACTGGCACCAAAATTAGCGATGTTATTAAAAAACTTTGGGATCTAGAATTATTTTCAGATATCAACTTGTTTATTACTGACATTCAGGAAACCAAGGTAGATCTACAATTAGACATACAGGAAGTGCCACAATTAAATGAAGTAAAAATCAGAGGTGTAAAACCTAAAAAAGCCGCTTCTATAATACAAGATAACGGCTTAAATAAAGGAGCAAAAGTCACTGAAAATCTAACCACTACCACTAGAAACTTTATTGAAAACAGCTTCCAAAAGAAAGGATATCTCAACTCTAAAGTATTGCTTAATATAGCAGAAGAGTTAGATTCGTCAAAACAGAATCAGGTTAACATGTTCATCAATATTGACACTGGTGAACGCGTGAAAATTAGCGACATTGAGTTTGAAGGCAATGAAAAGCTAAGTGATAAAAAGTTGCGGGCAGCAATGAAAAAAACTAAAAAGAAGAAAATTTACAGGGTTTGGAAACGCTCAAAGTTTATTGAAGAAGATTTTGAACTTGACAAGATATCCATCATTGATAAATATAAAGAAAATGGTTATCGTGATGCACGTATTCTTAGTGATACGCTTGTGAGAAATGGACAGGATGAAGTTGTTTTAAATTTAAAAGTAGAAGAAGGAAGTCAATATTATATTGGTGATATAGATTTTGTAGGTAACACCGTTTACACCGATGAGCAATTACAATTGCAACTAGGACTTAATAAAGGAGAGGTTTATAACGGCGTATTGCTTAAGGAGCGTATACAGGACGAATCCAAACCCGACGGAAATGATTTAACCAACCTTTATCAAAATAACGGCTATCTATTTTCGCAAATAAACCCTGTAGAAGTTAATGTTCTAAATGATACTATAAATTTTGAAATAAGAATTCAAGAAGGAAGACTTGCTCATTTCAATAATATTACCGTCAAAGGAAACGATAAAACTAAAGATCACGTAATTTATAGAACGCTTCGTACACGTCCTGGTCAGCAGTACAGCAAAAATGCTGTAGTAACAACAGTAAGAGAATTAGGAGCTCTTGGGTTTTTTGACCCACAGCAACTCAACCCTGAATTTAAAAATTTTGACCCCAATAACGGAACTGTAGATATAGAATATAATGTTGTAGAACAAGGTGCCAGCCAAATCGAATTACAAGGTGGATTTGGCGGTGGCGGATTTGTAGGGACACTTGGTCTATCCTTTAATAACTTCTCTATTCAAAACCTTTTTAATAAAGATGCATACCGTCCTTTACCTATGGGAGATGGACAAAGTTTTTCGCTTCGAGCTCAGGCCAGTCAACTTTTTCAAACCTATAGTATATCATTAACAGAGCCATGGTTTGGCGGCAAAAAGCCTGTTCAACTTTCGGCTTCTTTTTCGCATACAGTTCAATTCCAGTTTAATAATGTATTTACTGGTCCCGCCCGAGATCGTGTTAATAGAGATAGCAGATTCTTGATTACAGGAGGCTCATTAGGACTTGCTAAAAGATTACGTTGGCCAGATCGTAACTTTACATTATCTCATGCTATAAGCTACCAAAATTTTAATCTTCAAAATTTTACAACAACGGGACTTTTTACTTTTGGAGATGGTGCTTCCAATAATCTATCCTATACTGTAGGTTTAAGTAGAGATAATACCTTTACAAATCCTATTTTCCCTACAGGCGGATCACAGTGGAGTCTTACAGCTAGGTTATCTCCGCCGTATTCTCTATTTGATGGTGTAGATTATGGAGCACTACTCGATGAGCGCAATATTGCTGAAGCCAATCAAGATGCGGATGAAATTGGTCGAATTGATCAGGAGCGTTTTAACTTCCTAGAATTTTATAAAGTCAACTTTAGGGGTACTTGGTATACAACATTAGTGGGTAAGCTGGTATTACAAACTAACGTAGAATTGGGCTTTCTAGGAGCTTACAATAATGACCGAGGTGTAATTCCTTTTGAACGCTTCTTTTTAGGTGGTGATGGCTTGGGTGGTTTTTCTTTAGATGGTCGGGAAATCGTACGATTACGAGGATATCCTAACCAATCAATAACACCTGTTGAACGTGGACCAGCTACCAATTTAACTGCAAATGATGGTGCTGCCTTGTACAATAAATTTAGTTTAGAATTTAGATATCCAGTAGTTTTTAGTCAAGCTGCAACCATTTATGGCCTTGCATTTTTAGAAGGAGGATCCACCTATGACAATTTTAGGGATTATAATCCGTTTCAATTAAGTCGATCAGCCGGAGCGGGAATTCGTATATTTATGCCTGCCTTCGGATTATTAGGCCTTGATTTTGGATATGGTTTTGATCCAATCCCTGGTACAGGAGGTGGTGCAAATGGATGGGAAACCCATTTCATAATCGGGCAACAATTTTAATTTTGGCACGATTATTTCTAATTAATTGCATGTATTATGAAACTAAATAGTCTAACAGGTATAATAGCAATAGTCCTATGTACACTTTCGCTTCAAGCGCAACGCGGCAATCGAATAGGATACATAGATATGGATTATATTCTTGAGAATGTTGATGAGTATCAAGAAGCGACACAGCAGTTGGATCAAAAAGTATCAATTTGGAAACAAGAAGTAGATAAGAAACAGCGAGAGATCCAGCAAATGAAGGATCAGCTGGAAAATGAGCGCGTATTGCTTACCAAAGAACTGATTGAGGAGCGCGAAGAAGAAATTCTCTTTGAAGAAACTCAAATATTAGATTACCAACAAAAACGTTTTGGCCCTAATGGTGATTTGGCTATACAGAAGAGACAACTTATTGAACCTGTGCAGGACCAAGTATTTAATGCTGTCCAAGAAATTGGTGAGAATAAAAAGATGGATGTTGTTATGAACAAATCTGAAACCGTCTTATTATATACTTCTAATAGTATTGATCTGAGTGAACAAGTATTGCGTAGTATTAATAGATCAAGCAAAAGAAGACAGGTGAACGGTAAGAAAGACAAAGAAGCTGTTGAGCGAGATGATGCTAAAACTGTTGAAGAAGATAAAGAAACACAAGCAAGACAGGCTGCCTTAGATAAGAAAAAATCGGACCGCGAAGCACTAATTGAAGAGCGTGCCAAAACACGAGAAGAACAACGTGCAGCGCGCCAAAAAGAGTTTGAAGAACGGAGAGAACGTTTACTTAAAGAACGCAAGCAGAAGCAAGATTCTATTGCAGCAGTAAGAGAGGCTAGAAGAAATGGTGGTAGTACAAAATCTGCGGCCACTAGCAGCACTTCTGAAGATTCTGGAAATGGCCCTGATACTAAATCTAGTGCGCAGTCCGCAGCACAGGAACGTGAAGCCCAGCGTCAACAAGCCATAAAGGAACGTGAAGCCAGACGCAAAGAGTTACTTGACGAGCGTAAACGAAAAGCCGCTTCTACAAGAGATGCAAGAGCTAAGGCTAAAGCAAAAACAAGTACTGACAATACAGAAGAAAATAAGAAAGAAGAAACAGCTGCTAAAGAGCAGGAAGAATCAAGCGTAAAAACGCCTGCGCAAGAACGTGAAGAACGACGTAAGCAAGCACTAAAAGAGCGTGATGAGCAACGCAAAAAGGCACTTGAAGAAAGAAAACGATTAAAAGATTCAGCCTTAGAGGCTAGAGCACGAAGAAGAGATTCTATACTAAAAGCTAAAGGCAAGAAAAATTTAAGCCTGCCATCTATTCCTAATCCAAATGGAGAGGGAGCGAAATAAAACATAATCAAATTTTAATAACACTTAATTTTAGTTAAACTTAATTACAATGAAAACAATTAAAAAGGCTCTGGTAGTAGTAGCACTAGCATTTGGAATGGTGAGTATGACCCAGGCTCAGGATAAACTAGTAGCCCATATTAATACGCAAGAATTGGTGCAAGCAATGCCTAGTTACCAAAATGCACTTAGTGAAATAGAAAAGCTTTCTAAAACCTATGAAACGCAGATAAGTGAATTAGGTACCGAGTATCAAAAAACCCTTGAACGATATGGTAGAGAAGCTGAGCAGCAGACCGATGAGGAAAATTTAAGAAGACAACAAGAATTACAAGAAACGCAACAAAATATTGTGCAATTTCAGCAAAATGCAAGACAAAAAGTTGGCGAGAAACAGGAAGAATTGCTAAAACCTGTATTGGAAAAGGCTAGAGTCACCATTATAAAAGTATCCAAGGCTAAAGGTTTTAAATATGTATTCGATTCTTCCCCAGGAGCTGGTTTGATTCTTGCTGAAGGATTTGACTTAATGAACGATGTAAAAGCAGATTTAGGCATATAATAGACTGCACTCTTTTATTGTGCTCTTAACGAAAAATCATATAAAACTGCTCTACAACTAGAGCAGTTTTTTTATTTTGCATAATATGGATAGTGAGCAACCTATTGGATTTTTTGATAGTGGTGTAGGAGGAACATCTATTTGGAAAGAGGTTGTTGATCTTTTGCCTAATGAATCCACCGTTTACCTTGCCGATAGCAAAAATGCGCCTTATGGAGGCAAAACCACCAAAGAGATTGTTCAATTAAGCATTAAAAATACCGAGTTACTTTTGCAATTAGGGGCAAAGCTCATTGTGGTGGCATGCAACACGGCAACTACTAATGCTATTGCTTACTTAAGAGCAAATTACAATGTTTCCTTTATTGGAATAGAACCAGCAATAAAGCCCGCGGCTTTACATTCTAAAACTGGCAAAATAGGGGTTTTGGCAACGAAAGGAACACTATCCAGTTCTCTTTTTAGTGCGACTTCTCAGCAATACGCACATAATCTAGAAGTCATAGAAACTATAGGAGAAGGCTTAGTTCCTTTGATAGAGCAAGGGAAAATAAGAGATAATCAAACTAAAATTTTACTCAAGAACTATATCGATCCAATGATTGATGCCGGGGTAGATTCGATTGTTTTAGGTTGTAGTCATTATCCTTATTTAATACCGCTACTCAACAATATAGTCCCTTCATCCATAACTATTATTGATTCAGGGGAAGCAGTAGCTAGGCAAACACAAGCAATTTTAGAAAAACATTCAATAATGAACGGTGGAATCAACAAGTCATCACACACCTTTTATGGCAATACGCAATTAACAGTTTTGAAATCATTAATCGGCACTACTAAATCCAACTACTTTTATAAATTCCTAGATTTTTGAGAATGTAGAAAGAGTATGAATTTATACGGCCAATTTATCTGGTCCTGTACCTAAAGAGTTTAAACTAAGGTTTTCAAATATACCATCAAGCAAGATTTCAGTTTTATAAGGTTTTAGGATAGCGTGATTTATACCGTAATCACTTAGTTCTTCTTTAAAATCGTCACTACTAACAGCTGTAAGTGCAATAATTGGAGTTGATATACCTAGTTCACGAATAGCCTTACTAGATTCTAAACCATTCATAACAGGCATATTAATATCCATCAAAATAATATCAAACTCTTCTTTGTTAACACAATCTATTGCCTCCAAACCATTATTTGCTGTTACGTGATGCATATCATATTGTTCTAAAACCTTTTGTGTAACTATTTGATTAATCTTATTATCCTCTACGATAAGTATCTTTTTGCCTACTAGTTGTTTTTTATACTCATAATAATCTAAATTTTCTAGATCCTTTTCCAGGCCTTCCACTAACGATAGGTCAAAAGAAAATTTTGTTCCCTCTCCAAACGTACTCTCAAATTCAAGCGAACTATCGAGTACCTTTAATATTTTATTGACAATGGGCAGTCCCAATCCTGTTCCCTGATAATCACTTATGTTTGAAATTTGAGCAAATTCATCGAATATCTTGTCCTGTTGTTCTTTTGGTATGCCCATACCCGTATCTTCCACTATAAAGCTTATGATTACTTGATTATCTATGACTTTTTTCTGCCTTACTTCAATATTGATGACGCCATCTTGGGTAAACTTACTTGCATTGCCTACCAAATTCATCAGTATCTGAACAATTTTGGTACGATCACCATTCAAAACAGGTGAAATTTGATGATCAATATGAACAACGACTTTATTATTGTGCTGTTCGTTAATAAAGGCAAATGTTTGTACGGTAGTTTGAATAATATCCTGTAATTTAAAATACACATTGTGTACTTCCTTACCAATCTGAGATTCTAATTTATTAAGATGAAGAACATCATTTATTAATGACAACAGATAATCTGCCGACGCTTTAAGTGGCACAAGATTTTCCAATTGATCTTTTAGTTTAGGATTTTTAATGAGAACTGAGGACAAACCAGTAATTCCATAAAGGGGCGTACGTAACTCATGACTTATAGTAGATAGAAATTGTGTCTTAACACGAGCTAGTTTTTCAGATTTTTCCTTTGCTTCTAGATATTGCTTGTTCTTAATTTTTAAATCTCTAACAAGACTGCCTCTCTTGTGCCGATAATACAAAAGAAAAACAGTAAATATTAGTAATAATATGCCTATTGTACTAGCCATAAATGACAACATTTTACTTTGACTAGCCCTATGCTCGGCAAATTCCGTTTCAACCTGAGAAATCTTTAATTGCTCCTCAACTTGATCTAACTTGAACTTTGCTACAGCTACCTGCTGATACTTTACTTTATCATCTTCATATCGCTTATCTCGAAGTGAATCATATTGTTTACGTATGGCATTGAGTTCTCTATATTTACTGGTTTTATCATAAGCCTCAATAAGATATTCTAAGG
>CAZDFA010000007.1:0-35671 GCA_964504555.1 uncultured Flavobacteriaceae bacterium
GCGCATTAATATTGGTGAGTGTGGTGGTGGAGAGTAGGAGGAGCACCGCCTAAAACTAAAATCAAGCAATTAAAAGTGCAAATTTCAATAATCTCAAGTAAAATCTCTCAAAAAAAGTGTAGAATTATTATTCAATTGTTTATTAGCTTAATAAGTTGTCTTAAACTAAATTATTTTAATTAACTCTTGCATTTCATATTGTTCAATAGCTTTTGAATTATTCTTTAAGCGGGGTAAGACTCCTTTAGGCCATCCTCCTTCTATAGAACCAGAGATTTCAACAATACTATCTTGTAATGATAGTTTGCAGCTCTTAATATTTACTTTTAAGTTATATATCACATAATCTTCTAAAAAAACGAGATTAGATCTATCTTTAGAAGTGTATTCTATACCATAATTAATTAACCCTTGATATTCTCTGTCATCGACTAGATATGGTATAGTATCTTCTTTGGGAAACCAATGATAATTATTTTCCTGCTACCAAAAATTATACATATTATGGCCAACTTTATAACGGTCAAAATCCTGTTGATTGAACCTTTTAAGGCTATCGTTTTTCTTTTGACTAAAAGACGTAAATGTTAATGAGAAAAGAAAAATCGGAAAAAACCAATAATTACTATACATAATTATCTATTATAAAGAATTAACAAATCTGATACAAAAAAATCATTGCTGTGATTTTATGGTATCAGATATACAAGCTTTATTATAAGCAAGCCTTCCAAACAACATCGTTTTGCGGTACTGTAGCGATAATCGCTATAGTCTCTTTTTTTACAGGATGAATAAACTCCAATTTATGGGCATGTAGACTGATGCTGCCATCAGGATTGCTTCTGGCTGCACCGTATTTAAGATCACCGCGTATAGGGCTTCCTATTGCAGCGAGCTGACTTCGTATCTGATGGTGTCGCCCAGTATGCAATGCTATTTCTAGAAGCGAAAATGACTTAAGCTTCTTAATGACTTTATAGTATAAAATAGCTTCTTTGGCATCAGGCACTGGTTTTGCATAAGCGTAGCTTTTATTTTGTTTTGCATTGCGTTTGAGATAATGTTTTAAGGTAGCTTCTAGTTGCTGTGGCGTATTTTTTACCAAAGCCCAATAGGTTTTTTGAGTTTGCCTTTCGGCGAAAAGTTTATTGAGTCGCGTTAATGCTTTGCTGGTTCGTGCAAAAACGACGATGCCACTTGTGGGTCTATCCAGGCGGTGAACCACTCCCAGAAAAACAGCACCAGGTTTGCTGTATTTTTTCTTGATATAGGCTTTTACAATTTCGTTTAAAGGGAGGTCACCAGTTTTATCGCCCTGAACCAAATCTCCTGCGCGTTTATTAACTGCAATAATGTGGTTGTCTTCATAGAGGACCTGGAGGTTGTCTGCCGAGCTATGAAAATTTTTGTTAGAAATGACTAATTTTTTTTAGGATGAAGGTATATGGAATTACAAGTGTTTGGGTATACAAGCTTACAGGTTTTTTACCTAAGAGTTAATTTGAATTTTGACATCATTTTTATAATGCTTTGTAGTTTCTCATCAAGCACTAAGTGTTTTTCTATTATAATAAAACCTAAGTCCAAGGCAATCAACAACTGTCTTTCCATATCATCAAATCTTTAAATCGACGCATTTCAAAATTATTGATAACCAACTCATTAATCTGTGAATGTACCGTAATACCAACATACTAAACTAATAAACTGCTGGATCAATACCGCTCCGAAGCATTCGGAAAATTCATTGACTTAACATCCTCATCATAATTCTTGAATGCCTGCGTCATTTCATTATATAAGTCTAAATAACGCCGTAAAAACCGTGGATTAAACTCGTGAGTCATACCCAACATATCATGGGTCACAAGCACCTGACCATCTACGCCGCCGCCAGCACCAATGCCAATGACTGGAATGGTAACACTCTCAGCAACTTCTTGGGCTAATTTTGCTGGTACTTTCTCCAATACTATAGCAAAACAACCTGCTTTTTCAAGCATAAGAGCATCTTCCCTTAATTTTTGCGCTTCTTCTTCTTCTTTTGCCCGTACGGTATAGGTCCCAAATTTATAAATGGACTGAGGCGTAAGTCCCAAATGTCCCATTACAGGTACCCCAGCATGAAGTATGCGTTTAATACTTTCTTTTATTTCTTTACCACCTTCTAGTTTTACAGCGTGGCCACCACTTTCTTTCATTATACGTATTGCCGAACGCAAGGCTTCCTTGGGGTCACTTTGGTAGCTGCCAAAAGGAAGATCAACAACGACCAAAGCTCTATTTATGGCGCGTATTACAGACGATGCATGATAAATCATTTGATCTAAGGTAATGGGTAGTGTGGTTTCGTGACCCGCCATTACATTAGAAGCACTATCACCAACAAGTATAACATCAATACCTGCCCCATCTACAATTTTAGCCATGGTAAAATCATAAGCGGTAAGCATAGAAATTTTTTCACCTCTATTTTTCATTTCCGTAAGCGATTTTACCGTAATACGTTTGTATTCTTTTTTGGCTACAGACATATGTTTAGATTGTTTTAAGAAACAAATTTAGTAAATTCACTACCTATTAGTCTAACACTTGATTGTGCGATTTAAAATCCTGTTTGTTCTCGTTTTTATATTGGCTTTCGCCAAAACTACAACTGCGCAATCAAATGCTGAAGAAGAGATAATCCGAAAAGTAGTTGAAGATTTTTTTATTGGTTTTCATCATCAGGATTCTCTTACAATGAAAAAAGTAGTTCATCCTAATGTTTTACTCCAATCCATAGGAAAAAATAAGACTGGCGAAGTTGTATTGAGCAAACAGGATTTTAGTAACTTTTTAAATACCGTTTGTAGTATTCCTGACACGACAGATTTTGAAGAACAAATTCATAATTACGAAATCAAAATGGATGGTAAAATGGCTAATGTTTGGACGGGGTATTCATTTTACATTAATGGGGTATTAAGTCATTGTGGTACCAATAGCTTTCAATTATTTAAACAGGATGGTATTTGGAAAATATTTTACATAGTTGACACACGAGACCGAGAAGGTTGCGCGGTAAAAAGGGGATAAGCAATCTCTTTGGGTTAATTACCCTTTTTATGCAGATGAATGCTAATATTATGTAAGCTAGCTTACATTTTGTTCATTCATTATGAAGTCTTCTAATGTTAAAACTGTGTAAAAAGTTATCCAATAGCCATGTAATTGATTATGTTAAACAACATAAATTCAGGTAATTATGTGGAATTAATAATATTTTTAAAATGGAATAACAGGTGCTCAAAATTGCGACGTAAGTCTTTTTCTTCTCACAACACTTATTGATTAGTATAATATACTATTGAAATGAATGAGGTTTTACATAGCAGAATTGTAAAAGACCATTCCATTTTATTAGTAGTTATCTAAAACATTAATAATCTATAAAATTTAATAAAATCGCACGATAATTAGTTGCGGTTTTTTAACGAAAAAAAGAATTTTCCAAAAAATGAAAAAATTAAATTTTCTTATGATAGGCTTGTTAGGCCTTTCGCTTTTAGTAACAAGTTGTGGTGATGATGATTTATTTAACCTCCCTGATCAACCTGACCAACCAGATGATGAAAATAACGGTGATGACACAGGTGACACTGCCAATTTTGTTGGAGCAGTATATGCTATGACTAATGGTGATGGCCAAATAGATGGTTTTGTACAAGATGATAATGTGATTATAGCTTACGGTCGCAATGCTGATGGTACGCTTACACCAATAGGGCCTTTTGAAACAGGAGGTCGTGGAGGAGATTATGATGGAGGAGAAGGGTTAGATCCATTAATTTCTGCTTATGCCTTAACTAAAACTCCAGATAATTCTACCTTATTGGCGGTAAATGCTGGGGATAATACAATATCTTCTTTTAATATTAATGATGATTTTTCCTTAGCGCTTGCAGGAACACCTCAGCCAACCGGTGCAATAGGGCCAAATAGTATTGCTTTTACACCAGTAGTTGATGATCAAATTAGAGGCTATGTATATGTGACCAATATTACAAGACCAGAATTTTTAGATCAAGGAGAGCCAGCCCAGCAAGGAACGGTAACTGGTTTTACTTTGATGATAGACGGAACTCTAGAAGCGATACCAGGTTCTACTAGGGATTTAAATAATAGACCTTCTTCGGTACAGTTTTCACCTAACGGGGAATATCTTGTTGTTTCTTCAATAAATTCTGGTGCTGCTGGCTTGGCCAATGCTAATGAAGATGAAATTGTGCTTTATGGCGTAAACCCTAATGGTACTTTATCAACAAATCAAATGGATGGAGCAACATCTACTCTTCGAGGGAATGCAGATTTTAGAAATCTCCCTTCAGCAATAGGTTTTCAAATTGTTGGTGATAATTATGTCGTTGTAACCGAAGCAAGAGAATTCCAATATAATGGAGCACCACCGGCTTTTCTGGCTTTGCAAGATGGTTCTGTGTCTACTTGGCAAATTGTAGGGAATGAGTTTGTGCCAATAAGTCAAGATATTGCTTCTGGTACTAACAATACAGGCAGAACAGCTTGCTGGTTGGATTTTACATTAGATGAAAGTACTTTCTTTGTGTCCAATGCTATTGAAGCAGGACTGGCGTCCTATAGTTTTAGTAATGGCGCGGTTTCTTTGATTAATCAAACGGCTGCAAGTGGTACTGGTGTTGGTGATGCTCAGACAGGAGCAGAAGGTTTTGCAGTAACAGAAGGATGGATTGATATGTGGATATCTGATGACGGGCAATTCCTGTATCAACTGTATGGTTTAGACGGTACAATAGGTATCTATAGAATAGTAGGCGATGGACTTGAATTTGTAGGAGAAGAGTCCAACAACCTGCCAGAAAATAATACGCAAGGTATAGTTGCTATATAATGTAGCACACTATTAAAAATTAGTTTAGTTTTATTTGAATGGTAAAAAGTCGGAAGTGCCTAGTTGCTTTCGGCTTTTACCTATTTTAGGGAATATGGTTTTTAGCAATCTGATAAGCTCACATTAACGGCTAACCCTCCTGTACTTGTTTCTTTGTATTTGGTATTCATATCCTGAGCTGTTTCCCACATGGTTTCTATCACAGTATCCAAAGGTACTTTGGCATGAGATGCATCAGTATCTAATGCCAATTCGCATGCATTAATTGCTTTTATCGCTCCCATCGCATTACGCTCAATACAAGGCACCTGCACCAATCCTCCTATAGGATCACAGGTCATACCCAGATGATGCTCCATGGCGATTTCACTAGCCATAAGCACTTGTTCAGGTGTACCACCCATTAGTTCGGCGAGGGCGCCTGCAGCCATTGCTGAGGACACTCCAATTTCGGCTTGACACCCACCCATAGCAGCTGAAATAGTTGCTCCTTGTTTAAATAAGCTTCCGATCTGTCCTGCTACTAATAAGTACTTTCTAATATCTTGAAAATTGGCATCGTGATTTTCAATAACCATATAATACATCATTACGGCCGGAATAACACCAGCACTGCCATTGGTAGGAGCAGTAACTACACGGCCGAGGGATGCATTTACTTCATTTACAGCAAGCGCAAAGCATGAGACCCATTTTAATATCTCGCGAAAGTGTACTTTAGTATTTCTAATAGCTTCTATCCATTCATCTTTATTGGCATAAGTTTGCCCCTTCATAAGTTTCTTGTTGAGGTCAAACGCGCGCCTGCGTACATTCAGGCCTCCTGGGAGGGTGCCTTCCGTGTGACAGCCTACGTACATAGAATCTAACATGACATCCCAAATAGCTTTTAGCCGTTTATTAACAACCTCCTCTTTCTGTAAATGACATTCATTTTCCAACACAATTTGAGAAACACTTGCTTGTTCATAAGTGCAAAAATTCAAGAGTTCATCTGCTGTGGCAATAGGTCTTGGAAAACACTCAAAATTTGCCTGTTTTCTGGCAGATCGCCCTCTGTCTTCTTGAACCACAAAACCACCACCTATAGAATAAAAAGTTTCACTATAGGTTGTATTTGTAGTAGTTGCGGTAAAGGTGATGCCGTTGGGATGAAAAGGTAAAAAGTCAGTATGAAAACTGATATTTTCAGTAGGATTGAAGGTAATGTTATGGACTCCATCAATTGAAAGTCTGTTGAATTTGGAAATATCTGCAACGGTAGTGTCTATCTGTTCAATGGGAAAAAGTTGTGGGTCTGCACCTGTTAATCCCAAAATTACTGCAATATCGGTTGCGTGTCCCTTTCCTGTAAGAGATAGCGATCCATAGAGATCTATATGAACACTGATAACGTCTTTATATAAGTCTTGTTCCTTTAGCTTTTTGATAAAACGCCTCGCAGCACGCCAAGGACCTAGTGTATGTGAGCTAGAAGGTCCAACTCCAATTTTAAGCATATCAAAAACACTAATGCACTCTATTTGATTCATAAACTGTATAGTTCATCAAATTTAAGTCATTTATTTGTTTGCCATAGTAATTTTGCTTCTACAAATCTATTTGATATGCCAAGAACTGATAATAAAATGACAGCTTGTCACCCTTTTGCTAGTGGCATAATGATTGGATAAAGGCTAATTGAAATTTTTATAATACGTAAATCTAATACGATACCATGAGTAAAATAATTGGAATAGACTTAGGAACAACTAACTCCTGTGTCGCTGTGATGGAGGGTAATGAACCTACGGTAATCCCAAATGCCGAAGGAAAACGCACTACGCCATCGGTAATTGCTTTTGTAGAAGGAGGAGAAATTAAGGTTGGAGACCCAGCAAAACGTCAGGCAGTTACTAACCCACAAAAAACAATTGCTTCTATTAAGCGGTTTATGGGGAATAAATATTCTGAAAGTTCTAAAGAGGCAAAACGTGCCGCATATAAAGTTGTAAAAGGAGATAATGATACACCACGAGTAGACATCGATAGTCGATTGTATACGCCGCAAGAGTTGTCTGCGATGACGCTTCAAAAAATGAAGAAAACTGCAGAGGATTATTTAGGTCAAGATGTAACTCGAGCAGTAATTACCGTCCCTGCTTATTTTAATGATAGTCAGCGTCAAGCTACTAAAGAAGCTGGTGAAATTGCTGGATTAACTGTAGAACGTATAATTAATGAGCCAACTGCAGCAGCGCTGGCTTATGGTCTTGATAAAAAAGATACTGATCAGAAAATAGTCGTTTTTGATTTTGGTGGTGGTACGCATGATGTGTCTATCCTGGAATTAGGAGATGGCGTTTTTGAAGTGCTTGCAACCGATGGTGACACTCATTTAGGAGGAGATGATGTAGATCAAAAAATTATCAATTGGTTAGCAGACGAGTTTAAGAATGATGAAGCTATGGATCTTCGTGAAGATCCAATGGCTTTACAACGCCTAAAGGAAGCTGCCGAAAAAGCTAAAATTGAGTTGTCTTCTACTACACAAACTGAAATTAACTTACCTTATATTACAGCAACAGCTAGTGGGCCAAAACACTTAGTACGTTCACTAAGTCGTGCCAAGTTTGAGCAGTTGATTGATGATTTGGTAAAACGTACTATTGAGCCTTGTCAGACTGCATTAAAAAGTGCTGGTTTGAGTACAGGGGATATAGATGAGGTTATTCTAGTAGGAGGATCCACTCGTATTCCAGCAGTGCAAGAAGCAGTAGAAAAATTCTTTGGAAAATCGCCAAGTAAAGGTGTAAATCCTGATGAGGTGGTAGCTATTGGAGCAGCTATCCAAGGAGGTGTATTGACTGGTGATGTAAAAGATGTATTGCTCTTGGATGTTACCCCACTTTCTTTAGGGATTGAAACAATGGGTAGCGTTTTTACGAAATTGATCGAAGCCAATACGACCATACCTACGAAGAAATCACAAGTTTTCTCAACCGCTGCAGATAATCAACCGAGTGTTGAAATTCATGTATTGCAAGGAGAGCGTTCTATGGCGGCAGATAATAAGACTATTGGTCGTTTTCACTTAGATGGTATTCCGCCAGCACGCCGGGGCACTCCTCAGATTGAAGTGACTTTTGATATTGATGCTAACGGAATTATTAAAGTAAGTGCAACTGATAAAGCAACAAATAAGAGTCAGGATATCCGCATTGAAGCTTCTTCTGGACTGACTGAAGAAGAAATCCAGAAGATGAAAGCTGAAGCCGAAGCTAATGCTGAGACTGATAAAAAAGCAAAAGAAACTGCAGATAAAATCAATGAAGCTGATGGAATGATTTTCCAGACGGAAAAGCAGTTAGAAGAGTTTGGCGATAAGTTATCTGATGATAAAAAGCAACCTATCGAAGCAGCCTTAATTGAGCTTAAAGCGGCTTATGAAACGAAAAACTTGGACGCAATTCAACCTGCTTTAGATAAGATTAATGAAGCTTGGAAAGTTGCTTCTGAAGAGATGTATAAAGCACAAGCTGAAGCACAACAGGCTGGCGGTGGACAACCAGGGCCAGATACTACTGATGATCAAGGTGGCGATGATACCTCTAGTGATGTTGAAGATGTAGACTTTGAAGAAGTAAAGTAAGCAGAGAACCATTTTTTGCAAGGCAAAAAATGTGTGAATCGCTTATCCTGAGCTTGTCGAAGGGTCTTTACGAATCATATACATAGAATAAGAAACCCTACGTATCGTTAGGGTTTTTTTACTCAAAGCGGGAGTGTGTGAATAGCCCGTCTTGAGCTTAGTCGAAAGGCTTATTTCCATGAAAGTGGGAATCTTCACGAAGTAACCTACAAAATATAAACAAGCGTCCTATTTTAAGGGAGCTTTCTTTTTTAGTTTTTTTTGCTTGTTAAATCAATTAGAATCTTCCTGTATAGTTGTGTTTAAATGTTTGATAAAGCCAGTTCTTTGAAAATATGCTTTTAATACAGTATTGTATGACTCGTTCTTTTTCGGTAGTTTTTATTTTATTAAAATCATCCTAGTCTTAATTTGATTAAAAATTTGTTAAATTTTGAAAAAGCTCAATAAAAAACCGAATTCATACTCAAATTATTGTAAAAAAAGCTGTAATATTGTAGTCCTCAAAATCTTAAAATAAAAAAATCATGAAATTTAACCTATGTGTATTGGGTTTGGTATTGATACTGTTTTCTTGTACACAAGAAGAAGATACTCTAATTAACTCAGGAGAAGCTGCTGCCGATTTGGTGGCAGATTTAAGCAGTTATGAAGGCACGGCCCTAGGAATGTATAAAGGTGTATTTACTACAAATGATAGTCAGGAACGTGGAGTTATAGAAATTCAAGTTATTAATGAGAGATCAGCTAAGGCAACCTTAACTCTTAATTCTGGTGAGGTTATAAATTATAGAGGAGCAATTAGCTCTAGTGATGATACCTTTAGAAATTCAACTTCTAATAGTGTAGTTGTACAATTTAGGTCTTTATCAGGTTTAGATACATTTGAGTTTAACGTAAAGGAAGATGGTTCTTCGCCAAGTATTCGTACAGGGGTACATAATGATAAACCTTCTTTTATTAGTGTGTTAAAAGAAAATACAAGAAATGCGTTAATAACGACTACAGGAACCTATATGGGTTCTGGTTTTAACGAAACTTTTAGTATTGTATTTGATTCACAGGGAGCTGCCGATGGTGATACCATGAATTTTACCACTCAGATTTTGGTAAATTCAAATGATATCGGAACAAGTATAGGTAATGCTCAAACCGCTTGTTCTGATGATAGTGCATCCAGAACCTGTAACATTGCCGGAGTTGCTAGTGCTGCTAGTGGCATTACTTTAAACTGGAATGGAATTCATTTTTCAACTATAGACACAGATTGTTCTCAAATTGATGGATTGTGGGAAGCGACAGGTCCTGAAGGAACTGATTTCTCCGGAACCTTTATGAGTGATATTCGTTGTGTTGGTTGTTTTGGAATGTCTACACCAACAGTAGGATCTACAGCTAGTGAAGAAACAGGAACTAATGAAATTGAAAATAATTTAACACGAACATTTAATGCAGATGTGGTGACCGATGGAACTATAGGTGTGGATTCATCACTGGATAATGTTACCTTGGATATTACCCATACGTTTGATGGAGATTTGAATATTTCCTTAACATCTCCTGCTGGAACTACAGCAGACCTGAGTACAGGTGTTGGAGGCGCAGGAAATAACTTTACTGGAACGATATTTAGTGATGTGGCCTTTACACCTATTAATGAAGGAACTGCTCCATTTACAGGAGCGTTTAATGCAGAGGGTGGGCCACTTAATGACGTTTTTGACGGTGAGTCGATTGCAGGAACTTGGATATTAAATATTGAAGATGTCGCTACAGGTGATGATGGTACCCTTGATTTTTGGTCAATAAGTTTTTGTGATTCTCCTATCACACTTCCGCCACCGCCACCGCCACTACCAGGATGTAACGGTACAACTACCGATATTACTGGAGGAGGAGCCGGAAGTGTATTAAATGAGGGTAATTGTGCAACTCCAGACATGTTTACAGCGACTTCAGAGCTTACTGGAACTATTGGCGTAGATGCCGATATAGATAATGTCAACCTTAATATTACACATAGCTTTGATGGAGATCTAGAGATTTCATTAATATCACCAACTGGTACAACTTTAGCTTTAAGTGTTGCTAATGGCGGCTCAGGGGCTGATTATGTTGACACAGTCTTTAGAGACGGTGGTGAAGATATTACAGCAGCTACAGCACCATTTACTGGAGAATTCCAGCCACAAGGAGGTACCTTTGCAGCTGCCTTTGATGGAGATCCTATCAATGGAGATTGGGTGCTTTCTGTATGTGATTCTTTTTCTTCTGATGAAGATGGGGTCTTAGAGAGCTGGTCTATTAGTTTCTGTGATGAAAATATTTCAGGATTGACGCAAGAACAGCAAAATAGTATTAATGCCAGATCAACAAAAAGTAAGGCATTGCGTCCTAAAGTATACAAGGATAGAAGTGCTTATCAACGATAGCTTTATTTTGATAAATAAAAAGCTTAAACAAACTTGTTAAGTTTTTCTAATACTTTTTAAGAGGCTGCCTAAATAAGGCAGCCTCTTCTTTTTTGTAGTTATTGATAAAATAAAAGAGTGTGATGACTATACACTATCAATTTTACTTGCTATTTGAACAGTAGAAAATGCTCAAATTCTCTGCGAGACAATTTTTTCATATTACGGTAATCTAAAGAGATGTTAATTGCCTCTATATAACTGGATAATATAAAATGCAACTATCAACATCTTCAAGTATACGACGTATAAGAGAAGATTCCACTAGTCTTAACTCCTGATTCTTGTAGCGGTGATCTTGTTTATAGAATTCAAAAAAGGCTTTGTATATAAATCATATTTGTGTTTAAATATATTGATTTGACTATATATTCAAGCTGTCATTTAAGGATGTATTCTTCAATAAATCACAAATAACAGGGTTTAATACTTTAGACGCCCCAGGGGGTTAAAATATATAAAAGTAAAACAAAAATAACCTCTTATTTCAATTAAGAGATAAGAGGTTTTGTTTTCTTATTTTAGAAAGAAATGTACGTTATTTTACGGTTGATACGTAAAGATTTCCAGTGCTGCATTATTACTTACCGCCACATAATGAGGTTTATTATCAATCATGAGTTGCGTTAAATCTTTGGCATCTTGGTCAATAAATGGATCGTAGGCTTTGTCATAAGTAAACTTGCCTTTTCCATCTCCAAGTAGCGCATACCCATAATTGCTGTCATACCGAATGGTTTCTACTTCGGCGTCATAAATGGCACCTATACCTATAATGTCTAGATGACCATCCTTGTTGATATCCTCGCTAATCAGCGATAGGGTGGGACCTGTTTGTGTTTCATTAGGTAAAGAATTTACTTCAAAGGATCCGTTTCCATTATTTTGAAGATATACGGAGTCAAATTGGTATGCAGCCATTACTTCAGCATCTTTGAGGCGATCTGCTCCATAAATATCTTTAAACTCCAAGTTAGCAAATTCTTTATATGATCCTATTTTATCGAGTAAGAAAGGATTTTGCTCAGAGCTGCATTCTTTCCCCCGCACTGGGACCAATTTTCCATTACTTATTTTAGAAAGTGCGATATCATAACTACCATTGTCATCAAAATCTTTAGCATGAATAGATAAGGGTTTTTTTGCATTAGGTTGAAACTTATTGTTTCTACCCAAATTACCTAGTACATAGTCTATATCACCATCTTGATCAAAATCGCCTGCTGTAACACCAAACCACCATCCTTCGGTTTTATCTAGGCCTGTTACTTCTGCTGATTTTGTAAAAGATCCACTATTGTTCTCAAAAAAGCTAGGTTTCATCCACTCACCTACGGTCAATAAATCGAGATCACCATCACTATCATAATCGGTAAAAAGTGCATCAGATACCATGCCCATTATAGCCAAATCTAAATTCTTGGGAGTGTTATCTATAAAGGTTCCATTATCATTTCGCAATAGGTAGGAGCGTGGAGCTAGCGGGTATTTTCCGGGTATCACATTACCACCAATAAACAAGTCAAGATCACCGTCATTATCATAATCTGCTACAGCTATTGCTTTGCCAGATTCTCGCATAGGGGGGAGCTTTCTTGATTTACTAAAATTTCCATTCCCATTATTAAGATACAATCGGTCTTGAAGTAAAGGGTCATTTTCGCGCAGTTCATAACCCGCACTTACCACATATAGATCTTGATCTCCATCACCATCGGCATCAAAGAATAAGGCATTAGCATCTTCATATTTAGCTTCCTGTTGCCATAGGGCTTCATTACTTTTTGCAAAAGCGCCATTGGCTTGCTGAACATATAAAGCTGCAGGGGCACCCAATGCATTCCCAACAAAAAAGTCATCTAAATCGTCTCCATTTACATCACCCACAGTAATCCCTGTACCTTTTGTAGATTGTTTTTGTGGAAGCAATAATTGATCTGCATAATCATTGTATAAATTCTCCTGATGCACATAGTCAATTCCCAGATCTTTCGGATCTACACGCCTTTTGTTAGATTTTGCATATCGCAATTGATTGCTTGTTTCCGTGGCTTCTGCATAGTTAATGGTAATGACTTTATTTGCTGGTGAGTTTAGCGTTTTAGAAACTTTGCCATCTGGCCATCGTACAATTACTTCTTGAGCTTCAGTTTTATCTCCCAAACCAAAATGTACAAATGGCGTAACCGAAGATTGAAAGCCTCTGGTAATATAGAACTTCTGATACTGTTCTTTATCAGAAGTTTTTACAACAATTTCTGCACCAATACCTAAGGTGTTTCTGGGGCTACCTTCTAATTTTATTTTTAATGCGTTTACATTGTTGTTATTTTTATAGAGTCCTATTTTACTATTTACATTATTAACAATGAGGTCCAAATCT
This sequence comes from uncultured Flavobacteriaceae bacterium, assembly GCA_964504555.1. Taxonomy (GTDB): domain Bacteria; phylum Bacteroidota; class Bacteroidia; order Flavobacteriales; family Flavobacteriaceae; genus Dokdonia. The sequence continues at coordinate 13,398 of CAZDFA010000007.1, forward strand.
CCGTCATTGTCAAAGTCTGCATAAGCAGCTCCATTAGAGAATCCAGGGTCTTCTAGTCCCCACTCTTTAATCACTTTAGAAAAACTGAGATCGCCATTGTTTTTGTACATATAGTTGTCCAATTTCTGAGACGGCATCAATGCCAAAACAGCATCTAAAGTCATTGACTCTCCTCTAGCATTTCGGGCTTTAAGTTCACGCCTAAAATCCTGGTTGTTATAATCTTTATAAACTCCGTTGGAGATAAAGATATCCTTAAAACCGTCATTGTCATAATCGGCAAGAAGGGGAGCCCAACTCCAATCCGTTTTTACTATTCCACTTAATTGAGCGGTTTCTTTATATTTTCCGTTGCCATTATTGTAATGTAACATGTTGGCCATATAGGCGTGGTGGTAACCTACTTTTACTATACTATTAAAATTTTCGGTGCTCATGGAGGCCATATTTTCCTTGCTACGTGCATAATTTTCAGCAAGCATGTCTACAGTAACTAAATCTGGATAGCCATCATTATCTAAATCGGCATAATCAGAGCCCATACTGTTAAAGGAGATATGATTAACACGTTCGAGAGCCTCATTTTTAAAGGTGCCATCACGTTGATTGATGTACATCAAATCTGGTTCGAGATAATCATTGGAGATGTATATATCATCCCATCCATCATTATTAAAATCACCTACAGCTCCTGACAGTCCCCAAGCTTTGTTGTAAATCCCTGCTTCTGCTGTTACTTTGGTAAAACTACTGCCGTCATTTCTATATAATTGATCACTGGTGGTTTCTTCAAGAGCACTTTGAATTTTGCCACTAATTTTAGTATTGTTTCTAAAATCATAACGATAATTGACGATATAAAGATCAAGATCGCCGTCTTTATCATAGTCAAAAGAGTAGGCCTGAGTGCTGTAACCGGGATCATCTATACCCCATTTTTTGGCTTGCTCTATAAAAGTTCCATCTTGTTGGTTGATAAATAGCTTATTACGTCGGCCATCATCACTTTTTAAGGAGCCCGCCTTTGAAACATAAATATCCAGCCAACCATCATTATTTATATCTAGCATCGTTGCTCCAGTAGTAAAGCCTTGGTAATCTGTGGTTTTAGATTTTTGGGTAATATCTTCAAAGACAAAATCCCCTTTATTTTTATATAACTTATTAGGTCCAAAATTTGAAGTAAGATACACGTCCTCCAGACCATCTTTGTCAATATCTCCAACCGCCACGCCAGCACCAGTATACAAATAAGGATAGTTTAGAAAATTAAATTCTAAATCTTCGCGAACTGTATTTTGAAAGTTGATACCACTTTGCTTTGAAGTGATTTTTGTAAATAGGGTTGTTGCTCCATCAGTGAATTTCCCATCTCTAGTGTTCTTGCTTTCAGTTGTACATGAAGAAATTACAACCAATAGCACTGTATATATAAAAACATGTTTTTTCAACATAACTAAAACAAAGGTTTATTACTAAAAAATAAAAATATTAATTACGTCAAACAAATACAATAAAAAAGCCGTCAGAGTGACGGCTTTTTTATTAATTGTCAAATTACTATTCTCCAAGAAAAGGATATCTATAATCTTCTGGAGTAACAAAGGTTTCTTTAATCATTCTGGGACTTACCCAGCGCAATAAATTTTGCGCCGAACCAGCTTTATCGTTAGTGCCAGATGCTCGCCCACCACCAAATGGCTGTTGACCTACTACTGCTCCTGTTGGCTTGTCATTTATATAAAAGTTACCTGCTGCATTTTGTAAAATTTCTGTTGCTTGTGTTAAGGCATATCGATCTGTGCCTAAAACAGCACCGGTTAAAGCATATTCACTAGTTTGATCAACCAAATGCAAAGTGTCTTCCCAATCAGTATCTTCATAAACATAAATGGTCACTACTGGGCCGAAGAGTTCAGTGCACATTGTAGTGTATTTAGGGTCTTTTGTGACAATTACCGTAGGTTCTATAAAATAGCCTTTGGATTTATCGTAGCCACCACCAACTACAATTTCAGCATCTTTATCTTGTTTAGCTTGATCTAGATAGCTAGCCAGTTTATCAAAAGAACCTTCATGAATAACTGCGGTAATAAAATTAGAAGGATCTGCTGGGGTGCCAATTTTGAATGATTTTACATCTTCAATCACATATTCCTTCACCGCTGACCACATGCTTTTTGGGATATAACATCTACTGGCAGCGCTACATTTTTGTCCTTGAAACTCAAAAGCACCTCTGGAAATAGCCGTTGCTACCTGTTTAGGATTTGCCGATGGGTGTGCTACAATAAAGTCTTTTCCTCCGGTTTCTCCTACAATTCTCGGGTAGGTTTTATAGTTGTGAATATTTTTGCCAATTTTGGCCCATAAATCCTTAAATACGTGGGTAGAGCCAGTAAAGTGCAATCCAGAGAAATCTGGGCTCGCTAAGACGGTGTCTGTAATCATAACAGGATCGCCATAAACTACATTAATCACCCCATCAGGAACACCAGCTTCTTTAAAAACATCTACAATTATTTTTGCAGAAAAAATTTGACTGTCCGATGGTTTCCAAACAATTACATTACCCATCATTGCTGCGCTTGCTGGTAGATTGCCAGAGATTGCTGTGAAATTAAAAGGAGTTATGGCATAAATAAACCCTTCAAGGGGGCGATATTCCAAACGATTCCAGGCATCACTAGTAGATTCTGGTTGCTCATTATAAATATCTGTCATAAACTGCACATTAAAGCGCAAAAAGTCTATAAACTCACAAGCGGCATCTATTTCCGCTTGATGTACCGTTTTAGATTGTGCAATCATCGTGGCCGCATTTATTTTTGCCCTATACGGTCCAGCAATTAATTCGGCTGCTTTAAGGAAAATTGCAGCTCTTTGCTCCCAAGGCATAACAGCCCATGCTGTGCGTGCTTCCAACGCTCCAGATATTGCATCTGTTATATGAGCTTTTTCTGCCAGGTGATACGTGCCGACGACATGTTTATGATCATGTGGTGGAGACATCTTATGCGTATTTTCAGTGCGTATTTCATTACCATTTATGTACATTGGGATGTCAACCTTACTAGAGTAAAACGCCTTATATACATCCAAAACTGCTTCACGTTCAGGGCTTCCTGGAGCATAACTCTTCACGGGTTCATTTACCGCAATGGGGACCTGAAAAAATCCTTTTCCCATACCTTTAATGAATTTAAAAATTAATGAGAACGAAGGTACAACTTTTTAAAGGGTGTAGAGGTTGTCAATTATCTTAACATTCTGTTATAAAACCACCAATAGCGCTTAATCCATTCATTAATTTTTTTGTAAGTTCGGGATTTATTTAGGACTAATTAATCTATGTGCACAGTAACTTATATTCCTCAAGAGAATAATACTTTTATACTTACTTCAAATAGAGACGAAGCAGTTGGGAGAAAGACATTGCCACCAGATTTCTATGATATCGAAGATGTTAAAATGCTCTTCCCCAAGGATGCGGTGGCTGGAGGTTCCTGGATTGGTCTCAGCGAAAAAAACCGATTGGTTTGTTTGCTTAATGGAGGTTTTAAAAAACACTTGCGGCAGGAACGTTATAGAATGAGTAGAGGTATTATTGTGAAAGAATTATTAAAGACCGATGCATTTGAGGATACCTTGTATGGTTTTGATTATAAAGGGGTAGAGCCATTTACAATTGTCGCTATTTCTTGGGAAACAACTTTGGTAGCTTTTGAGTTGGTTTGGGATGGTGAGCTGTCACATATTAGAAAGTTAGATAGTACACCGCATATCTGGTCATCTTCTACACTGTATACTGATGATATGAAGGATAAACGTAAAAAGTGGTTTTCAGCATTTTTAGATCAAAATCAAACCGAGTCTTTTGAAGACATGTTTAACTTTCATACTGAAGCAGGAGAAGGTAATCCTAATGTTGATATACTCTTGGATAGAGGTTTGCTAAAAACAGTAAGCATTACGCAAGTAAGAAAGACTGAAGAGGATTGTAAAATGCGCTATCATGACTTATTGCGTGAAGAAGTATATGATACTGAATTTGAAATGGTAACTGTTTGAAATATACTGGTAAAATAATAGTATTAGCATTTCCCGACACTTGGGTTAAAATGTCTGATGAGCTTTTGGTAAAACTAATGCCTATTGTTGGTTTGGGTACAGGTAATTGTATAAAAGCTGGACACGCTGCTTTGGTACTTGTTGAAAATAGTACAGGCAAAGCAGCATACTACGATTTTGGGAGATATATTACGCCAAAGGGATATGGTAGAGTACGCGGTGTAAATACTGATGTAGAACTGGCTATACCTTTTAAAGCAGAAATCGAAAATGATAAACTAAAGAATTTAGATCAATTTTTGTTGTGGTTGGATGCTCATCCTGAAAAAACACATGGTGCTGGTAGGTTAGTCGCTTCAGTATGTGAGGATATTAATTATGCGAAAGCCCAACAATATATTGATATGCTACAGGAAAAGGGTAGCATGCCGTATAAAGCATTTGGTAAAGTAGGAGAAAATTGCAATTGCTCTCGATTAGTAACAGACGCTATTCTTCAATCTACAGATAATGAAGATATTATCAAGGACTTATTGTGGAACAAAAGATTTACGCCAAGTACAGTGGGGAACGTAGAAAAAAGCGCTTCATCAATGGGTGTTTTTGAAGTGTATGAGGGTGTTATAAAGCCATATACTTCCACAGCTTTTAAGGAAAATACCTCTAATTATTTTGATCATAAAGTTCCTGCATATATGAAACAAGAACGGGTAATTGATCAAAGTAAACTCCCTGAAAATGCTCATTTCCTTGACGGGATAGGCAGTTGCGCCTGGTTTTCATTCGGTGGTTTAAAGGAAGGAGGAATGCTTATCTCCAGATACAATGAGTATCAAGAATTAGACTTCAGTGGTATTTACACCCTACCAGAAGGTTTTAAGCCAGCCGAAGACTTCAGCTTTGATTATGATTGCAACTGTAGTCTTTGTCATATTGTGCAGAAAGACAAGCGCTTTAAGGTAACTCTCATAAAACCATGTAAAATTGATGAACGAGAAAATACTAGTTCATCGCAAATGGTGCACTCAGCTTAAAAACAGGAATTTTTACACGAAATCGTCGCGCGGTTGTGAAGTTAATCATATGGTAATACCCATGCATAGATCCAAAAGGGGAGGTTAATAAACATCCAGAATTATAGGTGTGTTTTTCACCCGGTTGTAATACTGGTTTTTTGCCAACAACACCCTCGCCATCAACGGTTTCGCTCTGGTTGAGTGCATCATTAATTTCCCAATGCCTGTCTACTAGTTGAACTGCGTCCTTACCTTGATTTTCTATAGATATTTGATAGCCAAAGGCAAAGTGCATTTTATAGTTTTTATAAAATGTACCTTCGAAGGTTGTTTCAACCGAAATTTTTATTCCTCTAGTTACCTGCTGTACCATAGCCTTAAAAGAAAGTAGCTGCTACCAAAAAGAACATAGTTGCAAAAATGGTAGTTGCTATAAAAAACACAACATTTAAAAATACAAATTTTATAATGGTAAATACTCGATTTTGTTTATAAAAATTTCGTAAAGCTTTGTAGAAATAAAATGGCCCAATAAGTAATAGTACTGTTTTGGCAATAATATTTTCTCTAGGGATTAGTAAATCTATTGGTAATACGATGAGTAAAACTAAAAATACCCAGGAGAAAATATGAAAAATAAATATTAAATGCTCCATATAATTATACTTCTTCTTGGAATAGATTAGCCAGAAAAACAATGCAAAGAAAGGGGCAAAAAAGAATAAGAAAAAAGGGGTTTTTGAAGTCAGAAAAGTAGCAAACTTAATAGGGTTTTCCTGAATACGTTCAGGAAGATTGCTACGGTCATAAACCCAAATATTCCATCTATCTTTTTCGTAGTGAAGGCTATCAAGACCTCTAGCGGCATTACTAATTTCAGTATATTTTCTAAAATCCCGAAAGAGTTCAAATTTTTTGCTAATACGTTCCAAAACAAATAGTGAGTCTAGATCTTTTTCAGGTATGTAGGTGTAGGATGTATCGACTATTGCTTCGGTATTTGCAATTTGTGCATTGATTAAACTATCTAGGGGTGTATTTTGCAATTCAGGTTGAGTCTGAATAGAATCTAATACCGCAGCTACTTCAGGATTATTGCTCACAATTTCTATAGGAGTATCTGAATTCATAAAAAGGAAATTGGGATTGATTACATTTTCGGTATCTTTAAAAAACCCAACTATTGCAACCGCTATAAAATAGGCTATAGACAAGCTAAGGAAAAACCGAAAAGGATTAGCATAGCTAAAGCGTTTTCCTTCTACATAATTTTTAGTAATGGTTCCAGGCTTTACAAGTAAATCCTTGAGTGTAAACCTGAATCGTGAGTCATAAGTAAAAATGCTTTGTAAAAATTCTAAAAAAAAGTCTTTCAAAACAAGACGCTTAGTGGTATTTAACTGTCCGCAATAAGAGCAATAGCGATCGCTTAAGTCTAAAGGGTGACCGCAGTTTAAGCAGCTTACCCCACGATATTTTGTAGCCTTTCGGCTATTGGGTTTGATTGGTGTTTCTTTCACACCTTAAATATAAATAGAAAATGTCTAGTTGGTAATTCGGGCACTATTGCCCATCCCTACACCAAGCAGCGCGTCAAAGCGAGCACCAGGAGCGCGATAATAAGCCAATACGGTATAATCGTTTTCCGTTTGCCAAAAATCACCATCAATCACATTAGGGCCTACAATATTCCGGTCGAGATCGGTTACAACAAACCGATAATTATAAAACCCTTGTTTAGCCAAAAAAGCGAGTTCATACTGTTGCTTTTCAGGATTAAAGGTCATTAGGGTTGTTTCGTCTAGGTCGTAATTATTAAAATTACCATAGATGTGTACTTCTTTGTCACTATCCAGTTGAATATGATCTAATGATATATGTGCCCATGCATATTCAGATTCTAACAACGGATTGTCTCCCTGTAAGGTAGTAATGGTAAAATTGCCGTTGACATCAGGATTAAAGGTGTACTTTTCGTATGCTCTTGTAATGTTGGTAAAGAGGTAATGGTGGTGCAAATTTTTTAATTCGATATGACTTATTGCGGCAGTAGCATTTCGAACATCTTTACTATCAAAATTAAAGAACTCATTGCCACCCCAAAAAGCACTTTCCTGATCGTATCTATAATCAAAGGTATTACCTAAGCTATATTGCGGTTTTAAATCTGTAATGGCGCGCTTCAAATCATTATTTTGAAATATCACAGTCTTTAATGCTGTATGCGGATTGACGATTAAAGTCTCGCCGCCTTCTACAAAAAACCTGACTACCTGTTTGTGATTGATATATTCAAAATCACGACTACGTTTTATCTCCACTCCAACAGCAAACAACGGACTATAGATCATGAACTTGCGTGAAAAAATAAGTTCACCCTCACGATCGTAAATACTAACGAGGTAATTGCCTGTTTGTTTTAGCGCTCTAGTTTTGCTGTTGGGAATGTTTAAGGTATAGTGTGAATACGGTTGCAGTGTAGTAAAGGAGTTGGCAATATCAAAAATGCGCACATTATCAATACCATCCATATACTCCCCTTTAGCCAAGACGCTGGGTGTCCAATCGGCATTAAAATGTTCTATTTTATAGAAGTAGCTCGTTTCATCTGCAATAATATCATCAAAGCTTAATGATATAGGTTGTCCGAGCTCTACAATGGGAAGCTGAGCTAAATCTGTGCCACCTCGAAACTCTACAGTTTTAATATAAGGAGGTGCTGGTATTTCGTGGGCTACCTGCGCAAAGGCAAGCGCTGACAGGAGTATACTAAGAGCTAAGGAGTAGGCTATTTTAGAATTCATAACAATCAGTTCGATTCAAATATAACAAAATCTGTACCGTATAAATTTTTATTAGAATCTCTGAAAACCTATAGGCGAGATCTTAAATAGATTAAACGATAGTTGCCTGAATTATTATGTTGATTTTTTCTACTCGTTTTGCTAAAGTTATAGCGGTTTATGTTCAACAAAATAATATCTTATTTAGAATTAATATAAATAAATTTTAAAGCCTTTTGAGCCTTCTTTAAACCCTTCTAAAATTTGTAAATTTGTATGCCCTTAAATAGGGTTTCGAATAGATAATATAAATCTACTGACATATGTCAAAAGACATTAGAATCAAGAAAGGTCTTGATATTCGATTAGTAGGAGCCGCAGAGGAGACGATCGTTGAGGCAAGTCATCCTAAAACTGTAACTCTTAGACCCTCAGATTTTCATCTCATCACACCAAAATTAGTTGTAAAAGAAGGCGCTAAGCTTAAAGCTGGAGACGAAATATTCTACAGCAAAACGCAGGAGGCTATTCGCTTTGTCGCTCCAGTAAGCGGTACGCTTACAGCTATAAAGAGAGGTGCAAAACGTGTCATTACTGATCTTGTAATTGCAACAGATGCAAAAATTTCTTATAAGGATTTTGGAACATTGGATGCCGAGTCTGCTTCTGCGGAGGCGATAAAAGAAAAATTACTCACTGCTGGATTATGGCCTTTTATCAAGCAGCGTCCATATGACGTTATTGCTAATCCTGAAGGACAACCCAAAGCCATATTTATATCGGCCTATGCCAGTGCACCACTGGCCCCAAATTATGATTTGGTTTTAGCGGCTAAGGAGAAAGAATTGCAGGCGGCCATAACAGCATTAGGTAAATTGACAGCAGGTGCCATTCATATTGCGGTTGCAAAAAGTGGTAATTCACCATTGGCAACTATAACGGGAGCACAATTGCATAAAGTTTCTGGACCACACCCATCGGGTAATGTTGGGACTTTGATCAATAAAGTGGATCCAATCAATAAGGGTGAAGTAGCCTGGACAGTAAGTCCGCAAGATTTGGTGGTTATTGGAGAGCTCTTCTTAACTGGTAAGTTTAATGCTTCGCGCGTTATAAGTGTTGCAGGTGCAGCTATTGAAAACCCCAAGTATTATAATACGCTAATAGGAGCTTCGGTTTCATCTTTTTGCCAAGATGCAGGGATTAAAGATGATACGCGATTAATTTCTGGTAATGTACTTACCGGAAAGAAAATCGGTACAGAAGGAGCTTTAGGATATTATGACAATGAAATTGTAAGTATTCCAGAAGGTGATGATTATGAGTTTTTTGGATGGAATAAACCTGTTTTTAATAAAATATCTCCGACTAGAGCACTTACTTTTTCTTGGTTAAATCCAAAGAAAAAATACAATTTGGATACCAATACTAATGGGGAGCATCGTGCATTTGTGGTCACAGGTTCTTATGAGGAGGTGTTTCCACTAGATATGTATCCGCTACAACTACTTAAAGCGTGTATGGTAGAAGATCTTGATCAAATGGAAGCCTTAGGAATGTATGAAGTAGCACCAGAAGATTTTGCATTAACAGAATTTATTTGTGTGTCTAAACAACCGCATCAAGATATTATACGTAAAGGTCTTGATGTAATGTATAAAGAAATAGGATAAGCTATGGGAATGAAAGAAAAATTACATCAGCTTAAAGAACAGTATAAAGGAAAAAAGATGGCTCCTGCCTTTAATGCGATCCATACTTTTTTATATAGCCCTAATGAAACTACGCACAGTGGTAGTCACATACGTGCGGTGGATGATTTAAAACGTACCATGAATACGGTGATTATGGCCTTAGTGCCATGCCTGATTTTTGGGATGTTTAATGCAGGTTATCAGCATTACTTGGCCACTGGAGCTGTGGAAGCGGCAGAAGGGTTTTTAAGTTCAAACTTTTGGAATCTGGATAATTTACTATTAGGAGCAAAAACAGTACTTCCATTAGTGATTATCTCCTACGCAGTAGGATTAGGTGTTGAATTTATTTTTGCAGTCATTAAAGGTCACGAGGTTGAAGAAGGCTATTTGGTTACAGGAATGCTTGTGCCGCTTATTGTACCTGTAGATATTCCTTGGTGGATGCTTACCGTAGCTGTGGTCTTTGGTGTGGTTATCGGTAAAGAAGTTTTTGGAGGTACCGGAATGAACATTCTGAATCCTGCATTGACCATACGTGCCTTTTTATTCTTTGCATATCCTACTTGGATGTCTGGAGATAAAGTATGGGTGCACGGAGCGGTAGCACAAGATAAGTTAATTGCCGCTGGTCAGAATGTAGATGCTATATCTGGAGAAACCATTTTGGGAAGTCTGGCACAAAACAATGACGCAGGTTATGATACGATGCAAATGATTTTAGGATTTATTCCTGGGTCGGTCGGAGAAACCTCAAAAGTGCTCATTATTCTAGGAGCTCTGTTTCTTATCTTCACTAAGATTGGAAGTTGGCGTATTATGCTCAGTACACTCATAGGTGCTTTAGCAATGGGACTTATTTTTAATGGTGTCGTAAGTGCTGGATGGATTGGTGAAAGCAGCAAATTCTATGGATTGATGAATGTAGACTTCTGGCAGCACTTGTTTATAGGAAGTATATTGTTTGGTGCGGTATATATGGCTACAGACCCAGTGACTGCTGCGCAGACAAATAGAGGAAAATGGATTTATGGTTTTTTAATAGGTTTTATCTCAATAATGATACGTGTATTTAATCCAGCATATCCAGAAGGTGTATTCCTTGCGATACTGCTAATGAACGTTTTTGCACCGACCATTGATCATTATGTGATTCAAGGAAATGTTAAAAGAAGATTGAAACGTATAAAAGTAAAAACCGCGTAAAAATGGCGAATACAGAAAGTAACACGTATACAATAGGTTTTGCTACTGCAATGGTGCTTGTTGTTGGGGGCTTACTAGCGTTTATTGCAAGCTCCTTGAGAGAAACGATTAAGAATAATGAACGCTTTGAGAAGCAGCAAAATATTCTTTATGCGATGGGTGTAAGTGATAATGAAGGTCCTAATGATGTGGCGTTTATTACTACAGATAAAGTAGAGTCAGCCTTTGATACCTATATAACCAATCAATATGTTATCGAAGGTATAGGAGGAACACAAGTAACCGAAGATGATGAAGCTTTTCTAATTGATCTTAAAAAAGAAGAAACCCTTGCTAAAGATCCTTCATATAAAAGACGTTTGCCCTTGTTTAAAGGAAAAAAGGACGGTAAGGATTTATATGTGATCCCTGTGCGCGGGAAAGGACTTTGGGATGCCATTTGGGGATTTGTTGCTGTAGATAAAGCCATGACCATTCAAGGTGTGTTTTTTGATCATAAAGGAGAAACTCCAGGATTAGGCGCAGAGATTAAACAACGGTATTTTATGGATGACTTCGCAGGAGAATCATTCTTGACCGGAGGAAGCTTTGGCGGAATAAAAGTTGCAAAGGGGAATAATGACCCTAAGAATACCGATAAATCAGATAAAGAAGTAGATGCCTTGGCAGGGGCCACCATTACAGGTAACGGGGTAAGTGCAATGCTTCAAAAAGACATTAAAATGTACGTGTCTTATTTTAATACATTAAAATAATAAAGAGCTATGGGATTACTTTCAAAAAAAGATAGCAAACTTATTTTTGATCCGCTAGCAGATAATAACCCGATTACCATACAGGTTTTAGGGATATGTTCGGCGCTAGCAATTACAGCACAGTTAAAACCATCTATCGTGATGGCATTATCTGTAATGTTTGTTTTAGGAGTGGGGAATGTGGCGATTTCGCTCATGCGAAATATCATTCCTTCCAAAATTAGAATTATAGTACAATTGATCATAGTGGCGGCCTTGGTAATTATTGTAGATCAGGTACTCAAAGCATTTGCATATACCTTGAGTAAAGAACTTTCGGTATTTATTGGTTTGATTATTACCAATTGTATTATTATGGGACGTTTTGAAGCTTTTGCTTTGGCTAATGGACCTTGGCGATCTTTCCTAGATGGGATTGGAAACGCAGCAGGTTATGGTGCTATTTTAATTATTGTAGGATTCTTTAGAGAATTACTAGGTTCAGGTACTCTGTTTGGATTTAAAGTATTAGGAGACCCTGTAGAGAAATCAGGATTATATGCCATAGGATATGAAAATAATGGTTTTATGGTACTACCACCTATGGCCTTAATTGTGGTAGGCTTGATTATATGGGTGCAACGTTCTAAGAATAAAGATCTGATCGAAGAAAATTAAAAAAGATAACGCTTTTGCGAAAGCGTAAAAAGAAAAACATACATGGAGCATTTAGAATTATTTTTTAAGTCAATTTTTGTAGACAACATGGTGTTTGCCTACTTTCTGGGAATGTGTTCATATCTAGCCGTTTCTAAGAAAGTGAGTACAGCCGTAGGCTTAGGAGCAGCGGTAATTTTTGTACTTACCGTTACCGTACCTTTAAATTGGTTTTTAGATCAATATATATTAAGAGAAGGTGCCTTAGTTTGGTTAGGGCCTGAATATGCCGATTACGATTTGAGCTTCTTATCCTTTATTCTATTTATTGCGACTATAGCAACAATGGTACAATTAGTAGAAATTGTGGTAGAAAAATTCTCTCCTTCTTTATATAATTCCTTAGGTATTTTCTTACCACTTATTGCAGTAAACTGTGCTATACTAGGAGGGTCATTATTTATGCAATCCAGAGATATTCAAACCGCAGGTCTGGCTCTAAATTATGGATTTAGTTCAGGAATCGGTTGGTTTCTTGCTATTCTTGCCATTGCAGCGATTCGTGAAAAAATACGCTATTCTAATGTACCTGCCCCCTTAAGAGGTTTAGGCATTACTTTTATTATTACAGGGCTTATGGCTATTGGGTTTATGGGCTTTGGAGGAATGTTAACAGGAGGCAGTGACGAAAAAGAAAGTAAAGAGAGTACAACAGTTACAGAAACAATAGAAACTGTTGATAAAGAAATTGCTGAACATATTATAATTACTAAAGAAAAATAAAATGGTATTAGCTAGTGTTGGAGGAGTTGTACTTGCCACTATTGTTGCCTTTCTAGTGTTAACATTAGTACTTGTTGCGCTTCTATTATTTACAAAAGAAAAACTTTCACCATCTGGACCTGTAAAGATCACCATTAATGGAGAAAAGGAAGTAGAAGTAGCCTCTGGGAGTTCCCTATTAACGACCTTAGGTAATGAAAAGATTTTCTTACCCAGTGCTTGTGGAGGTGGAGGTACTTGTATACAATGTGAATGTCACGTTTTAGAAGGTGGAGGAGAAGCCCTACCTACAGAGACACCACATTTTACCAGAAAAGAATTACAACATGGTGCCAGACTGGCCTGTCAGGTAAAAGTAAAGCAAGATATGAACATCACGATACCTGAAGAGGTATTTGGGATTAAGAAATGGGAAGCAACAGTAGTGCGCAATTATAATGTCGCTTCTTTTATTAAAGAATTTGTTGTAGAGATTCCCGAAGACATGGGATATAAGGCTGGAGGATATATACAGATAGAAATTCCACCTTGTGAAATTAAGTATGCCGATTTTGATATCACCGCACACCCTGAAGAACATGAAACGCCAGATAAATTTCAGGAAGAATGGGATAAATTTAAGTTATGGCCATTAGTGATGAAAAATACAGAAACTGTAGAACGAGCGTATTCTATGGCTTCTTTTCCAGCAGAAGGGCGTGAGATTATGTTGAATGTGCGTATTGCAACGCCACCCTTTGATCGTGCAAAAGGCGGTTGGATGGATGTAAATCCTGGGGTAGCATCATCTTATATTTTTAATTGTAAAGAAGGAGATAAGGTGACGATTTCAGGACCTTATGGTGAATTCTTTATTAATGAATCTGAGGCAGAAATGCTATATGTAGGTGGAGGAGCTGGAATGGCACCGATGCGTTCACACTTATATCACTTATTTAAAACCTTAGAAACAGGAAGAAAAGTGACTTACTGGTATGGAGGACGTTCTAAAAGAGAACTGTTCTATCTAGAACATTTTTATGATCTAGAAAAGAATTTTCCAAACTTCAAATTCTATTTAGCTCTTTCTGAGCCTATGGAAGAGGATAACTGGAAAGTCAAAGAAGATATTGATGCTCCTGGAGATGGTTTTGTTGGATTTATTCACCAGTGTGTTATTGATCAATACCTGAATAAACACGAAGCACCCGAAGATATTGAATTGTATTTCTGCGGACCTCCATTAATGAACCAAGCCGTTCAAAAAATGGGTGAAGATTTTGGTATCCCTGATGAAAACATCAGATTTGATGATTTTGGAGGATAGAATAAAAGAATTATAAATAGATAATTTTCAAAACTCAGCATATGCTGAGTTTTGTTTTTTAATCAAATTCATTAATGCTGTATAGCGTATTTCTTTCATGGTGCTGCATTTATTTCTAACAGTTTGTTACAGTATTACATTTCTTTTATGGCTAGGGTATAATAGGTCTAATAGTTTTGATTTTGTACATTTTAAGTAGTTGTAAAACCGTGCGCGATGTATCTTTGTGCTATGGCCGTATTTCTTACAAAACAGGAGCTGCATAATCTCGCAATGAATATTGTGGGGAAAGATCTTGAAAAACAAGGGTATGAGTTTTTAGGAGTAAATTCCAAATTAAAAAAAGACCCTCAATTTGTAGCCTTACGTGATAAAATACTCCATTTTGTTATTGTAAGGGCCGTGAGTTTCCCAGAAGAAGCAGATGGTTATGACCCGATATTTATGCAAACGATCAAACAACATGCAGATAAGTTTGATGCAAAAACGTTTTATGCAGGAGTAGGTTTAGGCCACGGAGAGAATTACCAACACCCAGTGGAAAAAGATGAGCCTTATACAATGATTTATAATGGAATTCAAGAAATAAATTGATGCGTTACAGCTACCTTTTTTACATCGCTTTTTGTTGTATCTCCTGTTCAACAACATCATTAGATAAAAAAGTTATTCAAGGGCAGGCTTTTGGAACTACGTATACGATACAGTACTATGGAGATAGGCCTGAAAAAAATATTCAACTGGCGCTGGACTCCATATTTTATGCAGTTAATACATCTATGAGTACGTATGTGCCACAAAGTGATATTTCTAAAATCAATACTGGGGATAGTACGGTGGTAACTGATGCTATGTTTCAGGAAGTATTTATGCTTTCGCGAAAGGTGAATCAACAATCACAAGGATACTTTGATCCTACCATAGGAGTGCTACGCAATGCTTATGGTTTTGGAGATGTCAAACCTTTAACCAGTATAGATAAAGTTATTCTAGATTCTTTAATGCAATATGTAGGGTGGCACAAAGTAGCGTTACAAGCAAACGGAACCATAAGGAAACAACATCCAGAGATTTATTTTGATTTTAATGCCATTGCTAAAGGGTATGGCATTGATCAAATTGCCCACTATTTGGATAACCAGCATATTGAAGATTATTTAATTGAACTCGGTGGAGAGCTTAGTGCCAAAGGAGAAAATAAAGAAAAAACTCAGGCCTGGGTTGTTGGGATAGAAAGTATAGATTCACCATTAGAAAATCGTTCATATAGTGCCACTTTAAACCTTGATAATCGTGCTATGGCGGCTTCAGGAAATTATAGAAAAACCAGAATCGATACTATTTCAGGAAAGCGTTATGTGCATACGATTAATCCTTTAACAGGTAGCGCAGAGCGCAGTGATGTACTTAGTGCTGTTGTACTTGCTCCTACCTGTGCTCAGGCAGATGCCTGGGCAACTGCATTTATGGCGATGGGCTATGAACGTGCTATGCAAGCGCTAAAAAATGAATCGAGTATTGAGGCCTACTTAATCTATGCTGATAGTCTAGGACAGGAGCAAGTTTATATTACCCCTGGATTTGAGGAGGTTCTAAATCACTAAAAGAACTAGAGATCTCAATTTTAGAAACAAGTAGATCTTATTTTTAGTTATTTGCCACTATTTCCAGCTATCCTATCCTTAATAAACTCAACCTTTGTCTTCCCGTGGGGTTTTGCTTTACCAGCTTCATCCAGAGCAACCATGACAATACGTTCAATTGTAATAATTACCTGTCGTGTCATTTTATTGCGTACTTCACAGCGTAGCGTAAGGGATGCCGTTCCAAACTTTGTAGCTTCCAAACCAATCTCTATAATATCTCCTTTTTGAGCGCTGGCCACAAAATCTATTTCACTCATATACTTGGTCACTGTACGCGGATTCTCTAATTGAATGATTGCATAAAGTGCTGCTTCTTCATCAATCCATTCTAAAAGTCTTCCTCCAAACAAGGTTCCGTTTGGATTTAAATCTTCGGGCTTTATCCATTTTCTGGTATGGAAGTTCATGTATTAGTTCTTAAAGTTAACGGGCTCTTTTTTGGCAAAATTTTCTGCAGTTATAGGATTGCCACCTATAGTCGTGGTATCCCAATCTTGTGTTATTTCCCAATGCCCATCAATCTTTTTAAGAACAATATGAAACTGGCCGTAATTGTAGTTTGTTCCAGTGGCTGTGATGGCAGCAATGCGGTAAAAACCGACTTCATAAGAAGTATCCTCATTAGTAAAGCGACTATCAAACCAAAAGTCTAAAGCGATTTTCACCCCATTTTCTTTTGAGGCTTTAAATCGCTCGAGATTAGCTTTTTTAAAATTGTTTTGGGTATCTATTCCTTGCGGCGTTACACGAAGCACATCTTCAGCATAAGTTGCATTGAGTGCTTCTGCGTCCAGACTTTCAAAAGCTTTCTGGAAAGCAGTCCAGACAGTTTTGTCAATTTCTTCTTGTATACTGGTATTATTGGTTTGTGCTTGCATAAGTACAGCAATAAAAATAAAGGTGATACTAAATAATCTTCTCATAACTTGTATTTGTGAATTGTAAAGTTCGTAAAACTTTTATTTGTAGCATACTGGTAATAGCTCTCCATTTGCCAATCTGT
Organism: uncultured Flavobacteriaceae bacterium; assembly: GCA_964504555.1. Classification (GTDB taxonomy): domain Bacteria; phylum Bacteroidota; class Bacteroidia; order Flavobacteriales; family Flavobacteriaceae; genus Dokdonia. The sequence goes on from CAZDFA010000007.1 coordinate 30,297, forward strand.
AGCGATCTACTTCTTCCAGACTGAGCTTTGCACTATAGTCAATAGCTTTTACCTTAAAACCAACTGATCTTAGTTTGTCAAAATAATCCATACCATATACTCTAACATGATCGTATTGTCCAAAAATGGCAGCCCGCTCTTTTGGATCTGTAATAGTGTTATCTTCAAAAGTAGTTGCTCGACTATAATCTTGTGGTATTTGAAGAATTGCCATTCCACCAGGTTTTAGTACGCGATAAAGTTCTTGCATAGCTTTGGTATCATCTGGGATATGCTCTAGTACGTGATTGCAAAAGATAAGGTCGTATTCATTTTCACCGAAAGGTAAATCACAAATATCTGCTTTTACATCGGCAAGTGGTGAGTTCAAATCGGTGGTGGTGTAGTCTAGGTTGTTCATCTTGCGAAAACGTTTGTAAAAGGCTTGCTCTGGTGCAAAATGCAATACTTTGGCTTGCGCCGAAAAAAAATCTGTTTCTCGCTCTAACCACAACCAGAAGAGGCGATGTCTTTCAAGTGATAGGGTAGAGGGTGATAAAATATTAGGGCGTTGTTTGACATAACCATAGGGTAAAAAACGTCTAAAATTACGACCATCAATAGGATCTGTATATTGGTTGCCTTGAAGGAAAAACGCTAACACTGGTCTGACTACATAACTCAATTTAATGAGCACTGGTCTTGGGAGAAGGTTTAGAAAAAATTTAAAAATCTTTTTCAAAAAGTGATAATATAAATTAGATTTTAAGGTTCTATCGAACTTATTATAAAGTATATTGACCTCTCTCGACTGTGTTCGAGTGGTTAACCCCTAATTGGTTTTTACAAAACGATTGTTTCTTTTCGAAAAGGAGTTTCTTCATCACTTGTTATCCCTAATGCCTTATAAATATACTGAAAGGTAGACAGCAACTCAGGTTTGCCGTCAACTAGGGCTATATTATGTTCAAAATGTGCGCTGGGTTTATTATCCTTGGTGGTAATGGTCCAGCCATCATTGTGTTGTTTTATATTTTTGGTTCCCAAATTAATCATAGGCTCAATCGCTACCACCATGCCTTCAATGAATTTCTTACCGCGACCTCGACGACCATAATTGGGCATTTCTGGATCTTCATGCATTTTACGACCTAAACCATGACCTACTAGCTCTCGCACAACCCCATAGCCGTGTGCTTCTGTATATTGTTGAATGGCATAACCGACATCTCCTACACGATTTCCTCTCTTAAATGCGGCAATACCTGCGTATAAGGATTCTTTAGTGATTTGCAGTAGTTTTTCAGTTTCTGGTGCAATGGTACCCACTGGAAAGGTATAGGCGTGGTCTCCATAAAATTCATTTTTAATGGCTCCACAATCAATGGATATAATATCGCCTTCTACTAAGGGCTTATCATTAGGAATGCCGTGCACAATCTGTTCATTAGGGCTCATACATAACGTATTGGGGAAATCGTATAAACCTAAAAAACCTGGAATTGCACCGTGATCTCTTATGAATTCTTCTGCCAATTTGTCTAAATGCAAGGTGGTTGCACCAGGTTTTACTTCGCTAGCAAGCATACCTAATGTTTTGGAAACAATAAGGGAACTCTCTCGTATCAATTCTATTTCTTCTCTAGTCTTAGGTATGATCATCTTCTTCTTTTAAAAAAGCTTCAATTTTAGAGAATAATCCTTTTTTCTTGACTTTGGTCTTTTTGAGACTTTGCTTTTTAGGCTTGTTTTTGGATAGCAGTTGATAGATTTCACCCCATCCTAGCATACCGCCAATATTGCGATCATCTATAAACAAATCGGCTTGGATTTTACGACTTATAGATTCTGAAAAGATTTCTTCTGGATAGCTTTTGTTGACTGCGTAAAATTCGATTCCATTTTTTTTACAAAAAGCAACCGCTTCCTCTAGTTGTTTTCCGCTACGATAAGTCCAAAGAATGAGTAAAAAACCCTCTTGTTGCAGTTTTTTTATGGTTTCAAAGGCAAATAGCAAAGGCTTGCCAATACCTGGGTAAGCATTGTGTACTATAGTACCATCAAAATCTACGGCTATTATTTTTTGCACAATTGGTATTTAAGTTGCAAAGGTAGAATTTGAAATTGAAAACAAGAACGAAAGCTCCAATGAAAAGGAACATTCGCTCCAATAGATTAAACTTACTGAAATACTTGTCGCTCATCAAGACGCATAGAGCTATATGACAAGACGTCAATATTCAAATAAATTGTATCAATACTTCAAATTAACATTAGAATAAAAATTTGAAAGCAAATGAAAATTTTTCAATGAGATCAGTGCCTATTGCTTATTGTCTACTCTTCTTCCGCGTATGCGTGTTTGTACTCTTCTCCATAAAGGATTTTTTGGGTGTCTTTTTCAAGACTTTCCAACGGATACTCTACAATGCGCCCTATTTCTTCACCTTTTTTGCTAAACATAATCGTAGGGACATTTGTTATACTTTGGCCAGCTACCAAATCTTCGGGTTGGTCTTTGTCTTCATTTAAAGTAATCAAATTAATGGTTGAAGATGGGATTTCTGCTAAATCCAGAATCTTAAAAAAGGCTGGTACCTGCAGCTGGCTGTCTTCGCACCAAGTTCCCATAAATACTGTGACCTCAGTATCGGCTAGCTGGTCTTTTATTGCAGAAACCGTTAACGTGTCTAGTGTATGTTCGGCATAGCTTTCATCAAACCAACGGTTATAGGGTTCGGCCTGTAGGGTAGCACGTTCCTGCTTTCCTAAAATAATAGGGTCGCCATTTTCATCAATGAGATCAAAAGGGTCATCAACATATTCTTCTTCAGTTGTGGTTGCTTTTATTGATTCTTTTTTAACCTCCTTTTTACAGCCAACTACTGTGAGCAGTGCGAAGGTTATTAGGAAATAGAAAGTCTTTGATAGAGTTGAAGTCATATTATGATTTTATGTATTATCGTCTGTTTTCTTTTTAAACTGAATTCTTAATTTATAGAGTTGATATCCACCAATAATCAGGCCTAGAATGGCAATTGCAATATTTCCTCTTTTATAGGCTGCGAAAGACAGCGCAAAGCCAAAAAGTGACCAAATAGCGGGTTGTAATTTTTCTAAATTCATACTTATACAAGAGCCTCGCCAGTCATTGCCTGTGGTTGATCAACTCCTAGTAATTTTAATACCGTAGGAGCTACATCTGCCAATATACCATCTTTAATACTTTTGATGTCAGGATCAACTAGAATTAAAGGCACAGGATTGGTAGTATGCGCTGTATTGGGTGATCCATCCGGATTAATCATAGTCTCAGCATTGCCGTGATCGGCAATAATAATTGTTGTATAATTCTTGTCTAAAGCAGTTTCTACAATAGCTTTAGTACATTGATCTACGGTTTCGCAGGCCTTTATTGCGGCTTGTATGTCTCCAGTATGTCCTACCATATCTGGATTGGCAAAATTGAGACATACAAAATCAACTGTTCCTTTTTGGATTTTTGGTATAATTTTATCTCGTATTTCAAAAGCACTCATTTCCGGTTGCAAATCATAGGTAGCTACTTTTGGTGATGGGCATAATATGCGATCTTCCCCATTAAATGGTGTTTCTTGCCCGCCATTAAAGAAAAAGGTAACGTGTGGATACTTTTCGGTTTCGGCAATGCGTATTTGTTTTTTATCCGCCTTTGCTAATGTTTCCCCTAGAGTATCTGCTAAGTTTTCTTTGTTGTAAATGACCTGTACTCCATTAAAACTATCGTCATAGTTGGTCATAGTCACATAATGTAAATTGAGTTTTTTGGTGTGTTGCTCCTCAAAATCTTGTTGTGATAACATTTGTGTTAGCTCGCGTCCACGATCGGTTCTGAAATTAAAAAAAATCACAACATCTTCTTCTTTTATAGTAGCAACGGGCTTACCATCTTTATGCATTACCAAAGCAGGTAGGAATTCGTCAGTAATGTCATTATCGTATTGGTGCTGAATTTCTTGGACTACATTAGTAGTTGCTTTTCCTTCACCATTAACCAATAAATTATACGCCTTGGCTACGCGCTCCCAGCGATTGTCACGATCCATGGCGTAATAACGACCAATGACTGACGCAAGTTGTGCGTTATTTGCTTCTGTAGAATCGCTTAAGTCTTTAATGAATCCTTTGCTTGACTTCGGGTCAACATCACGGCCATCAGTAAATGCATGAATATAAGATTGAATACCGAATTCTGAGGCTACATTAAGTAAACCTTTGAGGTGATTGATGTGTGAATGAACGCCGCCATTAGAAACAAGCCCTAAAAAGTGAACCGCTTTTTGTTGATCACTGGCATATTGAAGGGCTTCTTTTAGTATAGTTTCATCTTTGAGATTGTCATTTTTTAACGCCAAATTGATTTTTGCCAAATCTTGGTACACAATACGACCAGCACCAAGATTCATATGACCTACTTCACTATTACCCATTTGTCCTTCAGGTAAGCCAACGTTTTCACCGTGAGTAAGTAATTGCGCGTGTGGGTAGTTGGAATATAAACTATTAATAAAAGGTGTATTGGCCTGGTCTACTGCAGATACTGACTTGTTTTGGGTCATTCCCCAGCCATCTAAGATGAGTAGTATAGTTTTTTTATTCACTTGTGGATTGTTAAGTTATTGGGTTACTAGCTTATTGAGTTCAGAAGTTTGAAAAACGTAAAGATAAAAAACGAAAGCGGTGTTCTTATTTTACTAGCAGTGCTTTTGACGAAAAGGATATAGTTGCTAACTATGACCTTTAGGGTACTAGGGGTCTGATGATCTTATTCAATTACAAACCTAAATTGCCTTCATTTCCTTAATCTTAAGGGCTAGCCGTAATCTAACAAGCGAATCCTTGGATAAAAAATTAAATGCAAGCTGAATAAATACAACGCGAATAAAAATTGGAAACATTAAAGCTGGAATAAGAACTTCAATTGCACTTACTGTGTCAATAAATAGAATAATCAAAAATACCAAAGCAGGAGCACAAGCCATAATGCTAAATAGAACTTGAAATGCCATATTTATGCTAACTTTTAATTTGCCGGTATTATCTTTTAGACTTCACTTCATAACACAAAAGGCGCCTCTTCCTATTGCAGATGAAATAATCTTAAAGTGGGGAAATTCTACTTGGCCAATAAAAGCTTTATTCGTATGATAAGAGACTAAATTGATACTCGAATCTGTTTCCCTCTTTAGCTGTTCGATGGGTTTTTCGGCATCAATATATAGTTCAAACTTATAGTCTTTTGAAGGAAATACTTTCATTATGATTTTACCTCAAACCTTTTACCCATTATAGCCATATTTCCTAATGCTCTCCTTGATTTTTTCAATTCGATTTTCGGGATCAGGGTGGGTACTTTG
>CAZDFA010000007.1:35771-41971 GCA_964504555.1 uncultured Flavobacteriaceae bacterium
TAATGCTCTCCTTGATTTTTTCAATTCGATTTTCGGGATCAGGGTGGGTACTTTGAAATTCGGGTTGTCGGTTAGACCCAGCTGCTGCTTTTAATATTTTCATAACCCCTATCATTTCATTTGGGTTGTAACCCGAGTCTATCATAAATTTCACTCCCAAGTCATCACTTTCAAGCTCGTCACCACGACCGTTACCCAGAAGAATATTTTGACCAATAGCGCCAGCAGCAGATCCAGCTCCTGCACCCACTTCGGCACCCATAGAAATGGTTTTCCATAAATCACTACTCGCAACCCTTTCAGCGCTATGACGTCCTAAAACATGACCTATTTCATGACCTAAAACTCCAGCAACTTGATCTTCATTATCTAATTTAGAAAGTAGGGCATAGGTGATAAAAATTTGTCCACCAGGTAGAGCAAAGGCATTAATGGTTTGATCATCAGTCAGGACATGAAATTCATACCTATATGGAGTGTTTTTTGCAATAGAATTATCTACTAATTTTTGACCAATGCGATCAATAGCCTGCTGTAGCTGCTGGTCTGGATGCCAACCGCCATGTTGCGCGACCATTTGTGGGGCATGTTGTAAGCCAATCGCAATCTCCTCATCTGGAGACATATTGATTGCTTGTACGCGCCCTGTATATGGGTTTTCTTCTTTACTACTGCAGTATTTAAAATAGCCGAAAGCAACAATGGCTAATCCTATAATTAGTCTAATTTTTAGGCTGCCGCCTCTACGTCCAAACATAATTGAGTTGTGTTAAAGTCTAAGGATAAAATACAAAAAAGATAGCTTCGCTTAGTAATACTATTTAATTGTAATAGGACAAAGCTTAAAAAGGAACTTTTAATGGATGCGTTGACTTACACTTGACGAAAAAAATATCAAATCTTGAGTCTGAAATGAGCCCTATACTTCCCATCGCCAGCCATAAGGATCGGCAGTACGATTAGATTGAATGTCTTTGAGCCTACTTTTAAATTTCATGGCATAACTATTTTCTATTTCCGGTAGGTCATAATTAGTATTTTGATAGCCAAACCCTTTAATAGGTACAACTACGGCTGCCGTTCCAGCCCCAAATATTTCCTTAAGTGTTCCTTCTTGAGCAGCTTGCACAATTTCGGCAACAGTTACTCGGCGAACTTCAATCGAAATGCCGGCATCTTTTGCTAACTGAATGATGCTCTTTCTAGTAACACCATCTAATATTCGATCATTGTTAGGAGCTGTTAACAAGGTGTCACCTACGCGAAAAAATACGTTCATAGTACCCGCTTCTTCAAGATACTCATGGGTATTGGCATCGGTCCAAACTACTTGCTCATAGCCCGCTTCCTTAGCCAAATGGGTAGGGTAAAATTGTGCAGCATAGTTACCCGCAGCTTTAGCATACCCCACACCACCGTCTGCCGCTCTGCTGTATTTTTCTGAGAATAACACTTTAACGTCACCAGAATAATAGGATTGCGCTGGTGCACATATTATGATAAACTTATATTCGTCTGCTGGTGAAGCCGAAACTCCTGATTGGGTAGCGATAACAAAAGGTCTTATGTAGAGGGAATTACCATCACCAGGCTTTATCCAATCTTTATCTAGTTGAAGTAATGTTTCTAATCCATCAAAAAAGTATGACTTTGAAAATTCTGGTATGGCCAGTCTTTTTGACGATTTGTTAATTCGCTCAAAATTCTCTTCAGGTCTAAAAAGCCATACTTTACCATCATCATCTTTAAACGCTTTCATACCCTCAAAAACGGCTTGACCATAATGAAATACCTTTGCCGAAGGCTCTATTTGCATGGGGCCATAGGGAATAATTTTGGGCTCTTGCCATTGCCCATCTTTGTAGTCACAAACAAACATATGGTCTGTAAACTGTGTGCCAAAAGCCAGATTGTTAAAATCAACCTGCGCTATCTTACTTTGTTTAACTTTTGTGACCTTAAGGCTAGTGTGCATACAACTTGTATTGGGCTACAAAAATAAACATTTAGCGAGGCTTTGCTCTTTATAAATTCATAATTTTGTAGTTGTATTATTGAACAATTTACAATGAAAAAATTTGTTTTTTTGTTAGTTTTAATAAATTGTTTTTCTTGCAAAAAGACTCAGAAACAAACAAATACAACCACGCAGGTAGTTACTCATTATGGTGTCAGAATTTCTGATTATGGTGCATTAAATACAAAGGATGCTGCTACTGTTTATGAGCGTTTGCAAATAGGTGATACAACTACTATCAAAATTGCAGCTCCTATATCGGGAGTATGCGCTAACAAAGGATGTTGGTTACAGTTGGAATTAGAAAAAGAAAAATCGGTATTTGTAAAGTTTAAAGACTATGACTTTTTTGTACCTACTGATGCCCAAGGTGATGCTGTAGTATCTGGGAAGGCCTTTATTGAGGAAGTTTCCGTACTGGAGCAACAGTACCTCGCGATTGATGAAGGACAATCTGCAGATTATATTGCCGCCATTACAGAGCCAAAGCGCCAGTTGCAATTTCTTGCAGATGGAGTACTCATTAAAAAATAGAATGCTTTTATTTCCGCTTAAAGCGAAATAATACGAAGCTAAAACTGTGAAACGCCAAATTATCACTACCAAAGACGGTTCAAAAACCATTCAATTAACAGATTGGAATGAACAGTATCATAGTATTCATGGTGCCGTTCAAGAAGCTCAACATGTCTTTTTAAAGATGGGTTTATGGCATATACTTGAACGAAATACCCAAGTAACCGAAATGCCTATGCGTATTTTGGAAATGGGATTCGGTACGGGATTAAATGCTTTTTTAACCTTTTTGGAATCGATACAGAACAATGTAGCCATTGATTATACAGGTGTCGAATCCTACCCAATCACTCTAGAAGAAGCCTTCACACTGGACTATCCAAAACAAATTGGTAGCTCCAATCAAGTGGATGCATTTGTAAAAATGCACGAAATGCCATGGGATGAAAGCATAGGAATTTCAGATCACTTTCAATTGACTAAGCGAAAGCAACGCTTTGAGGATATTCAGGATTCAAACACCTTTGATTTGATCTATTTTGATGCTTTTGGTGCGCGCGTTCAACCCGAATTGTGGACGGAAACTATTTTTAAACAAATGCATACAGCACTAAAAACGAATGGGGTTTTAGTAACCTATTCGGCTAAAGGAAGTGTGCGTCGTGCACTGCAAGCTGTAGGTTTCGCAGTTGAACGCCTACCAGGTCCTCCAGGGAAGCGAGAGATGTTACGCGCTACGAAGCTTTAAATAGTTATCTAGGCCTAGCGCGACTACTATTCCCAGTGCGTAGGCAAACAAATCACCTATTGCAAAACTCGTCCCCAAAATGAGACGAGCTAGAAAATTGTTTTCTAACCCCAAGCGATAAATAAGCCCTGATGCTTGTAATCCTTCAACAACAAAAGCAAAAATGAGAACCCCTAGAGCCAGTATGATGGAGTTATAATATACTACCGACTTTATACCGAAAAAGAGCAAAATAACTACTAAAAAATCACCCACAAATGGTCGTATAAAGGTGTCATTTACGAAAAAGGCAATGATGAGTTCGGTCACCAATAGGATTATAAAACAAAAGAGATATTGTCTTTTCATCGCCTAGTTCTTCTTGGTAGTAGTTTATTTATAAAGCAATATGACAATAAAGAAATAGCGCCATAAAAAAGTGTTACCATCCAAGTGAATCTATATTGTATAGGATGAAAAATGCGTTGTCTTATGTCCTCAATTAATGCCACAGGATTTTGAATAATATCCCAGCTATTCCAGCGCAGATAACGCCCAAGATAAATCCCAAAACCACAAAGTATAGATATTCCTATTAGCACAAGAAGAGGTTTTCTTGGTCGTAAAATTAGGAGCATATCCCGAATTGAAAAACTCATAACAACTAGTGATACCAGAGCAAAGCAACTAATCACAGTCGCATCATAAAGTTGCAGCCAACCCGTATTATGATGGGTATGTTTTAGGTCTGAGATGATATACGGTGCATTTGGCAAAAAGAGCAACCAGATTCCTGCTAAACCAAATATTAGTCATTTTTTCTGAAATTTAGGTTGCCATTGTAGCAATAAGGTTACTCCATAGGGTATGCTAGCAAGAAATAGATTCCAAACTAAAAAAAGTAAGAAAAAGGATCCTGTTAGTTGGATTCGCAAACTTAAAAGAACAAAACAAGTGCAAGCTCCTAAAAATAAAAAGGTAAACTCTTTGTGTTTTCTAATGATTAAAGATTCCATTTTTGATCTTTGATTTTTTAAAAATAACGAAGGCTATTTCAGCGATAACTATAAAAATCAGCTCCCTAAGTAGGAAGCTGATTTGTTGACGATTAATTTTCATTGTGCCAATCAATTTTGCGCGAGGCAAACATGATAATTGCAAGGATCACAAATAGTCCGATACTTCCTACTAACAGCGCATAGTTTTCTAGCTGTATGATTACATAAATAAATCCGTAAAGCGCAGCTAGCGAAGTACAGATGAGTAGTGGAAATTTAAAACCCTTTAAAATCATTTGTGAGTAAAGGGTAATAAGTCCTAGAACTGCGCCTCCAGCAATCATATAGGCTTTAAAAAAGGAACTGTGTTCTGAAATTGAAATCAGCAAGGTGTAAAACAAAACCAGGGCCAAACCAATCATTAAATACTGAAATGGATGAATGTAAATTTTACTAACAATTTGTATGAGTAAGAATACAAGTAGGGTAATGCCTATAACCATAAATCCATATTTACTACTGCGTTCACTTTTTTGATACTCATCAACGGGTATGTACAAGTCCGTACCAAAGGCATATTGATCTAGATCAGGGAGATTGTTGAGAAATAGTTGTTCAAAGGGTCTGTTTATTTGTGAGACAGTCCACTGCGCTTTAAAGCCATCATCGTTTATACTTTTATTTTCAGGTTCTGGTAAAAACATCCCACTAAAACTGGGAGAATGCCAATTGGATTCTATAGCAACCTCGGTAATTTTTCCAACTGGAATAAAGGCCAATCGCTCACTTCCATTAATTTTAGTACTTAAGCTAAAACTTAGATCTGAAGCAGTATTAGCTAATGTAAAAGCCGCTGTGCTTAATGTACCTAAACTACTTTGGGCATATTTAGGAGTGAGGTCATACGCCGTATTTTGAAGTTGTATAGATAGGTTGTTTTTTATTCCTTTTAGATTAGATGTTTTTAATAAAACCACTGCTTTATCCCATAAAATATCATCTGCTTCAATGTCTTTTTTACTTAAATCTATTTTGGAGAAAGTGCCTTGAATATCAATATCAGAAGTGTATACTATACTCTCATAGATACCGCGATTAAGGGGTTTTGCATCTATATTGGCCTTAATATCCAGAGATTCTGGAAAGAAAAAGGCGTGACGAATTACCTCTTTTGTGCGCGTATTATATTCTTCGTTTTTTTTGTTATACACTTCTTCTTCGATATAGGCTCTATATGGGATTTTTAATATAGGTCCCATAAGCGTAACGGCGTTTCCCCATTTATCGTTAATCTCATGGGTTACTTCTTGTTGCCTAAATGAGCGTTCTGTAATTAAACTTTTTACAAATTCCAAAGGAATAAGTAATATCACTAAGAGAAAACCAACAATGAGCATGCGTGCTGTGATGGAGTTGCGTAACCAGTTTGAAAATTTTGATGATCTATTCATAATGTAATAATTAAAGTACTTTGAAAAACAAAGTAAGTGAGTAAAAAAATTTATCTATTTTTTAATAGTTTTTCTATGGCTTCAATATGTTTTTTAAAAGCTTGCTTACCTAGTTTAGTTGCGCTGTAACTTGTATTTGGCTTGCGGCCAATAAATGTTTTTTGTACACTTATATATTGCTCCTTTTCCAAGGCTTTAGCATGACTCGCCAAGTTGCCATCTGTAGCACCTAGTAATTCTTTTAAGGTCTTAAAATCTGCTTTTTCATTAACCATGAGCACACTCATAATTCCCAATCGTATCCGATGATCAAATGCTTTATTTATGTTATTTATTATGGACATACTATGTGCTTTACGCCAAAAATTGCGTTTTTTTAGTTGCGATCATATTTAAAATAGATACGAGCACCATAAATAATATGAAAAACCCCAAAGCCTAGTGCCCAGAAATATAAGCCATAGCCTGGTAATGCAGCGCATAATAGTCCA
>CAZDFA010000008.1:0-40665 GCA_964504555.1 uncultured Flavobacteriaceae bacterium
ATTATAGGCATAACTATTGGTTTGCAGTACACGCGCACCTTTGTTTTGTACAATGGTATTCGGTTTTGTTTTATGATCGTAAACTTTAATTTTTCTTCCATTTTCAATAGTATACCCATCATTATTTTGACCACCTACTATGCGAATTTTTACAGAATTTTTACTGTCCCCGCTTACGTGGAAGGTATCATCATCGTCCAACCCGTATACCCAAACCTCATCGGTATCATCACTGTCAATGCTATAACGCATATGCGGTTCTTGCGCCTTGTTATCTTTAATACGCGAAACAGCAATAGTCGTTTTGCCTGCTTCTCTGGTAATTTCAAAATGATCATCTTTATCAGTACCTAATATGACCACTAAATCTGATAGGTAATCATAATACTTAGAAGCAATATCTTGCAGATAGCCTCTACGCGTTTTTAATTTTGATTTTATATCCTCCAATACATCATCTTGAACTTCTTGAGGAAACTTGGTAAATGCTTCATCTATAGACGTGTCCGATAAATTTTCTTGAATAAATTGTGCTTGCGCCAACCAAACTTCTCGATTGCTAGACCCGGTCAACGCTCGATCTAATTTTAGTCCCGCACTATTTATCCACTTAATATCTTTAAGCTTACCATCATATTCTTGAAACTGACGCGTAGCAGGAAGAAGTACTTTGGCAATATCCAGAAGACTTCCATCGTAATTAGAAAATACCTGGTCTCTATCTCTAGGGATTGGCTTATATATTTTTTTATCCTTACCATCATCAAAACGAGCCCAACGCCATTGATCAGTATGTCTATCCCAATCTCCTAGAAGCATATCAAAAAGTCTGGCTCTTATAAAGGCTTCTTGATCCACTTGATACTTCTCATCTCTTCTCATTTTTTTTAAGAAGTCGGCAGTACTCTCTATCGCATCTGGCGAGCCAAAACTTGTTACATCAAGAAAACCGTCATCTGGTCGTTCTTCTAAAATATACAACTCGTCACCAAACTCTTGATTGTATTTACCCAAAGCCGAATGTTTAGGAATGTAATAAACTGCAGGATTGGTATGAAAAACCTGTACTGCATCTGCTAATGTACCTACCGCTAGACTTGCGAAGGGATGACTTGCAGTATAGAAATCAAGGATAACATCTTCGGTAAATGTATCTCTAAACTCGTCTTGAATAAAATTGTCTTTAAAAGCAACACTTTGCAAAAATTGGACGGCACTCTTTTTCACTGCGCGTAAGGCAAAATTACGTCCAGTCTTATCCACTAACCTTAAGGATCTCGTTTGATGACCTCCTCCTTTTCGATCAATACTAAAACCTCCCATAAGGGTGTCTAAGGTGGCAACCGGTACATTTATAGTTTTACCATATATATAGCGATAATGGTCACCCCATAGTTTTACATAGTTTTTTGATTTCTGGGTAGCCGTTGCGTCATATACTGATGCTTTAGTTTCTTTTTCAAAAGAAGTAGAAAGATCAGAGGTATCATATGGTTTATCAGATTCAAAAACTGAGCTTTGATAAACCAATTTAGGTTCATTATTTTCTGCTGAATAATAGGATACTGTGCTTTTTCCCTTGTCATCTATATGAAGAACAACAAAGCCTTGTCCTCCATAGGAAAATAGTCCATCGTCCCCCAAAGCTGCCGCCGATTCTTTAGAGCCTGCACCGCTCACAATTTGCACCACTCCTTCGTGATTAATGTACTGCAAACTATGCTCGTGACCCGAAACAAAAATGGCTTTATTAGTATCTTTGGCTAAGGTTGACAGACGCTTCATTAGTTTATTATACTTGACATTGTACCTGTCTTGTGGAGAAACCCCGCCTTGCGATCGTATTTGTTTTATCAAACTTCCCAATACCGGAAGTGGCACCTTTTTCTGAAAGGGGAATAAGTGTTTATCTGCAGCAAAATAACCACCATGAGGGCCATTGGTATACATTGGGTGATGCATAGCCACTACAATAGTTTTTTCATTATTTTTTTTAAAGAGGCCTTCTATTTCTAAGAAAAAATCTGCTCTAGTTTTTATCTCGCAATTATCATTAATTGTGGGATGATCGTCCCAATGTTCTAAATACCACTGTGTGTCAATTGCCACAACCACAATATCATCACTTACGTCAATCTTTTTAACTGGACATCCATCTTTGGGCTGAAATACCTTTTTGCTATCTAATTTATTTTCAATGTATTCCTGTTGACGTTTTACAGCTTTTACACCGTCACCCCTCCAATCGTGATTACCAGGTATAAATAAGGTTTTACCATCAAATTTTTTGGCAACTGCTATTTGTGCGTCTAGCTTAGCCTCTGCATTTTCTCGAGAAGGATCTTTCTTTTTTGGCAAGCCATCTTCATATACATTATCCCCTAAATAAATGAGATAATCATCCTTACCTATGGCTTTCTTTGCCATCAACTTAGACAAGGCTTCTAGGGCTGGAGCAGGCTTAGTTGCTTGAGCATTACCCACATCGCCAATAAGGTAAAAGGTATGCCCTGTATCTTCTTCTGGTAAAGTTTCAACTTGGTGTTTATTTGCATACTGTGATGTATAGGTCGCACAGGAAGAAAACAAGAGAAACAAGATAATCAATGAAAGGATTGGATAGTTTTTATTCATATGTTATTTTTAATGTAATTTTATAAAGAAAACAGTTAACCTGAAAAGTCAAACTATGTCAACTTTACTAGAGACAACAGACGATTATGTATCTAATCTTTTGGAAGACAAGCTTCCAAAAACCTGTATTTATCACAATTACATACATACTAAGCGTGTGTATAAAAGTACAAAAGAAATAGTGAACAATAGTAATATTTCTGAGGAGGAAAAAGAGACTGTTTTACTGGCCGCTCTATTGCATGACATTGGTTACGTAGAAGGCAAGGATAATCATGAAGAACGTTCTGTACAATTAGCCAAAACTTTTTTAAAGAATCAAAGTGTTTCATCAGAACAAATAGCTCAGATTTCAAAGATTATTATGGCTACCAAAATGGAAGCTGTCCCAGAAACAGAGCTTGATAAAATACTAAGAGATGCCGATGCTTCTCATTTTGCTCGAGACTATTTTCAAGAGGCCAGTGAGTATTTGAGACAAGAATTGCGTATTCAGGAAATTCATGAGTATTCTTTAGAAGAATGGCGTAAACTTAACATAGAAGTGTTTACTACCAAACATCGCTATTATACTGATTACGCTATTGCCAATTGGAAACCTAAAAAAGATGCTAACCTAATCAAAATGCTCGCCGAGCATAAAGAATACAAAAAGGCTAAGCGAAAAGAAAAACTCAAGGCTAAACTCAAAGATGACAGTCCAGAAAAGGGAGTGCAGTCAATGTTTAGAATCACCCTTAAGAATCATATTAAACTTAGCGATATCGCTGACACCAAGGCCAATATATTACTTTCTGTAAACGCTATAATTATTTCGGTAGCACTGTCTAACCTTATACCTAAACTGGACAAAAACGCCTATTTAATAATCCCCACAATCATTTTTATGGTGTTTAGTATCATTAGTATGATCCTATCGGTATTGGCGACACGTCCCAATATTACCAGTGGGAAATTTACCCGAGAAGATGTAGAACAAAAGAAAGTGAATCTTCTATTTTTTGGGAATTTTTATAAAATGAGTCTTTCTGATTTTCAATGGGCCATGAATGAGATGATACAAGACAAAGACTATATTTATTCTTCTTTAACTAAGGATCTATACTTTCTTGGGCTTGTATTAGATAGAAAGTATCGTATACTACGAATAACCTATACGGTTTTTATAATAGGCATTGTACTTTCAGCTATTGCTTTTGCTGTGTTTTTTGAGATACAACCTTAATTGCTTGTAACTATATCCTATATTATTTCTTTGGAACACGAAGTAATAAAACTACACCAACTGCAAAAAATAGAATTAAAAAGAGAATCGAATAGCGTTGGCTACCAAAACGATCCCCTACATAGCCATAGAGCCCCATCCCTATGATGATTCCAATTTTTTCAGCCACATCATAAAAGCTAAAGTAAGATGTTGTGTCCTCAGTTTCTGGTAAAAATTTGGCATAGGTAGATCGTGATAAAGCCTGAATTCCGCCCATAACTAATCCTACCATACCTGCCGCTATATAAAATTGAAAAGGAGTTGTCACAAAATAGGAATAGGCACAGATGATTATCCAAAATAAATTTACCCAAATCAATGCCTTTACATTTCCAATTTTTGACGAGAGCTTGGATAAGGCAAATGCCCCTACAACGGCCACCAATTGGATTAAAAGAATACTTACAATAAGACCTATAGTACGTTCATCATCACTGCCCCATTCTAATTCACGTTCGCCAAAATACGCAGCCGCCAACATTACGGTTTGTACCGCCATACTATACACAAAAAATGCATTGAGATACCTTTTAAGACGTTTTTGTTTTTTTAGTTCATTCCAAATATTTCTTAACTCATTAAACCCTCTAAGCAAAATGGTTTTAGAAAAACCGCCATCCGTTTTATTACCTTCTGGCAAGTATTTATAAGAATATTGACTAAAGCCTATCCACCAAATACCTGTTAAAAGAAAAGAAAATCTTGTAGCTTGACCACGTTCTAGGCCTATTAGCTCATTACCTAGGATCATAACCAAGCAGATCACTAGCAAAATAACACTTCCTATGTACCCTAGACTAAACCCTTTAGCACTAATGGTATCCTGCTGCTCAGGATAGGCAATATCTGGTAAATAGGAATTATAGAAAACCAAGCTTGCCCAAAAACCCACTAATGCAGTTAAATAAAGAGCTAGTCCTAAATAGATCTCTTCCAAATTAAAAAAATAAAGCCCCATAGTAGCTCCTGCGCCTAGGTAACAGAAAAATTTTAAAAACATTTTTTTGTTTCCAACATAATCTGCTATTCCAGAAAGTATCGGCGAAATGATTGAAACTATAGCAAAAGCTACGGCAGTGGTATAGACAATTATAGAAGTTTGATCTATTTCAATTCCAAAAATTGGCCAACTTTCTACACCTTCATCAAAAAGAGCTCCATAAAACAAAGGAAAAACAGCTGAAGCTATAACCAAACTATACACCGAGTTTGCCCAGTCATAAAAGGCCCAAGCATGAAGTAATTTTTTGTCTCCTTTTGGTAAAATTTTGGTCATATCCCAAATTCGTATAGAACTAAAATAAAAAAGCCAGACGATTGTCTGGCTATAAGATCTATTAAATTATTTTAAAATCAACCTTTCTTAAAGCTTGTCACTCCAAATTTTTTCGCTTCTGCTACTGCTTCAGCTGCACGCTCCGTTAAATTAGATATGCGGCTTTCTGAAGAAGGGTGTGTACTTAAAAACTCTGGAGGAGCCTGACCATTACTAGCTGCACCCATACGACGCCATAAGTTCGGAGCTTCATAGGGATCATAACCTGCTATAGCAGCCAAAATGACTCCAATATTATCGGCCTCAGTCTCATGCTTTCTGCTAAAAGGTAAGGTCCCCAATAATTGAGATCCTATACCATAAGCCTGCAACCAGCCAGCAGTTTGCTCTTGACTTTGTCCAGACGCTCCTGCTCCAATGGCTACACCTAACTGCCCGTATTGCTGCAATTGTCCAGCACTCATACGCTGCGCTCCATGATCTGCTAAGGCGTGTGCCAACTCATGACCCATCACCATAGCTAATCCTGTTTCAGTTTGAGTTATTGGTAATATACCTGTATAAACTACAATTTTACCTCCTGGCATAGCCCAGGCGTTTACTAAATCATCATTTACCAAGTTATATTCCCATTTGTAATCTTTGGTATAACCAGGGAATCCACGTGCGGCTAAATAACGATCTGCAGCAACGGCAATTTTTTGGCCTACTCGCTTGACCATGTCGGAGTCTGTAGTTCCATTTACCACATTGTTTTGTGATAAAAACTGATTGTACTGTTGAAATGCAAGTGGAAACAACTGATCGTTACTCACAAAATTAAGAACCTTTTTTCCGGTAAAAGGACTTGTTTTACACGAACAAACAAGAACTACTGTCAGTATTACAATAAAAGTGGATTTGAATTTCATTATCTAAAATATTAAGTAATAAAATTACGAATTATCTTATTCTCTACAGATATGTAACTCAACAAATCCTTTAGGCACGATAAAAACACAATTTTCAGGGTCATATTGCACTTCATCTAAGGATACCTTAACATTATCTATCTTTATTATCATAAATGAAAATGATATTCCACTAAGCTTTTCAAAACCTATATGATGATGGTCACAATACACTATACCTGGAAGAACACCACCTTCTAAAATCCACTGTAATGCTACAAATGCTATGAAGCGCAGTGTATCACCTGGGTAATTATATACATTAGCTCTCTCCGTTAACTCTTGTATGCACATAGTATATTAGGCAAATCCTAAATTTTCATCTTCCACCCGCAAAAATTCTGTAAAATACGCCTGCCAGACCACCAACTTTAGCTGGCGGGTCACATTTTGCGCTAATATGAATTATAAACATCCATTATCTTTTTATGTAGACAAACGTATCGCAAACCAAATGCACAAGAATAGTAGCTGCTATACCGTTTTTCATTCTTAAAATTTGGGGCTAAACTTTTAGTAAATAGGTGTCAATAGATTTTGACAAATCCCTAACATAATGGATATGTCATTTTATGACTAACAAAACGACAAAGATGATTGTTAACACTTATTTTAGTAATAAAATTACCATGATGATAAAGAATATTGTTCTTGTTGCTTTTAGTATCCTCTTACTCAATTGCAAAGGCAAAGCTCAAGAAACCCCTAAAAAAGAATATGCTGTTCAGAAAACTGATGCAGAATGGAAAGAACAATTAACTCCAGAACAGTATTACATTTTGCGACAGGCTGGTACTGAACGTCCTTTTTCTAGTCCACTAAATAAGAATTATAAAGCAGGCAAGTATCATTGTGCGGCATGTAATGAACCTCTTTTTGAAAGTAAATATAAATTTGATAGTGGGACTGGCTGGCCCAGTTTTGACAGAGGAATACCAGAAAAAATAGCGTATTCAACCGATTACAAACTAGGATATGGCCGATCAGAAGAACATTGCTCTAACTGTGGAGGTCATTTGGGACATGTGTTTAATGATGGTCCAAGAGATAGTACTGGCAAACGTCATTGTATTAATGGTGATGCACTCGTTTTTGTCCCAGAAGGGCAAACACTCATTAAAGTGAAAAACGAGTAGCCGAAAAAATAGCAACAATTATGAAAGAATACCCTGTCCAAAAAACAGAGGAAGAGTGGAAAGAAATCTTGGGTCTAAACCGTTACTATGTATTACGACAAAAAGGAACCGAACGACCTTTTACAGGCAAATACAATCTACATAAGGATAAAGGCACCTATACCTGCGGCGCTTGTAATATCCCCTTATTTACAAGTGCTTCCAAATTTGATAGCGGTTGTGGTTGGCCAAGTTTTGATCAGAGTATTGAGGGTCGTGTAGAATACATAAGAGATACCTCACATGGGATGATACGAACAGAAATACTTTGCGCTAATTGTGGCTCACACTTGGGTCATGTTTTCAATGATGGCCCTACAAAAACAGGACAGCGCTATTGCATAAACTCTGCAAGCTTACTCTTTGACGAGTAAAAAAGGGTAAATTTTTATAATGAATAGAAGTTTCGTCCAATTAAATTTTTAAATATTTTTTAAGACAGAAAAACTAAGGCTTCTTTCGCTGTTCACTAGGTGTTTTGTAAATTCGTTGCTTCAATAATCTAACTAAAAACTTAGTATATGAGCACATATGATGTTATTGTTTTAGGAAGTGGTCCTGGAGGTTATGTTACCGCTATACGCGCTTCACAATTAGGGCTTAAAACTGCTGTAGTAGAAAAAGAAAGTCTTGGCGGTGTTTGTCTAAATTGGGGTTGTATTCCTACTAAAGCATTACTTAAGAGTGCGCAAGTATTTGATTATCTAAAACATGCCGAAGATTATGGCCTCAAAGTAGAAGGCGCAGATAAAGATTTTACTGCTGTGGTAAAACGTAGCCGTAATGTTGCTGAGGGCATGAGCAAGGGCGTTCAGTTTTTAATGAAAAAAAATAAAATTGATGTCATTGAAGGTTATGGCAAGGTTGCTCCTGGCAAAAAAGTAATTGTAGGTGATACTACATATAGTGCTAGTCATATTATTATTGCCACAGGTGCTCGCTCTAGAGAATTAGCTAGTTTACCGCAAGATGGTAAAACTGTCATTGGGTATAGAGAAGCGATGACTTTAGCACAGCAACCTAAAAAAATGATAGTAGTAGGCTCAGGAGCTATAGGCGTTGAGTTTGCCAGCTTCTACAATGCTATGGGAACCGAAGTGACCATTGTAGAATTTCAATCTACTCTAGTCCCCGTTGAAGACAATGACGTATCAAAGCAATTTGAACGTTCGTTCAAAAAGGCAGGTATCAATGTTATGACCAATAGTTCAGTTGAAAAAGTTGAAAAAACCAAGACCGGCATAAAAGCTACTGTAAAAACTAAAAAAGGAGAAGAAATTCTGGAAGCGGATATTGTTCTTTCTGCTGTAGGTATAAAAACTAATATTGAAAATATTGGACTAGAAGATACAGGTATTGCTGTTGATCGTGATAAAATTATTGTCAATGATTGGTACCAAACAAACATCCCTGGCTACTATGCCATAGGTGATGTTACCAAAGGCCCTGCCCTAGCGCACGTTGCTTCTGCAGAAGGTATTACTTGCGTGGAGAAAATAGCAGGCATGCACGTAGAGGCGATTGATTATGATAACATACCCGGATGCACCTATGCCACACCAGAAATTGCTAGTGTCGGTATGACCGAAAAACAAGCCAAAGAAGCTGGTTTTGAAGTCAAGGTTGGCAAGTTTCCGTTCTCTGCATCTGGAAAAGCTAGTGCTGCTGGAACCAAAGATGGATTTGTAAAAGTGATCTTTGATGCGAAATATGGCGAATGGCTAGGCTGCCATATGATAGGCGCGGGCGTAACAGATATGATTGCCGAAGCCGTTTTGGGTCGAAAACTAGAAACAACAGGCCACGAAGTTTTAAAAGCTATTCACCCACACCCTACAATGAGCGAGGCGGTTATGGAAGCCGTAGCTGATGCTTATGATGAAGTGATTCATTTGTAAAATAGGCAGTAGCGAATAGGCTATTTTTTTATAAAAAGAGCTCTTCCCTAGCTGTATATCTTGAAAAACCAGTATAGCATATTTACCTTATTCTTTATTAAACTTAAATCTGATTTAAGTTTAATAAAGAATAAAAGCACTGATAACTTCCAAAGTTATCAAGCGCCTTTTTAGCTACTGCCTAAAAACTTATTTCCTGTCTAGAACTGCTCTCTACCCGAAAAGTGGAAACCACCTTCAATAGCCGCATTGTCATCACTATCACTACCGTGAACAGCATTTTCACCTACAGAAGTAGCATATAATGCACGAATAGTACCTTGGGCAGCTTCAGCTGGATTTGTAGCACCGATCAAGGTTCTAAAATCGGCAACCGCATTGTCTTTTTCAAGAATTGCTGCAACAATCGGCCCGCGAGTCATGAATTCGACTAACTCACCAAAAAATGGACGTTCGCTATGAATTGCATAAAATACTTCGGCATCTGCCTTGGTCATTTGAGTAAGTTTCATCGCTACAATACGAAAACCACTTGCCGTAATTTTCTCCAAAATTGCACCAATATGCCCCTGCTCCACTGCATCAGGCTTAATCATTGTAAATGTTCTATTTGTTGCCATATTTTCTAAAGCTATTTCCGTGTAAGCAGAAATCTTATTATTATTTAATTTTGACCTGAGAATACCTCAGAAAACTACTGAGTAGTTAATTAATTGAGGCGCAAAAATAGCGTATTCTATGTAAATAAATTGTCAATTATTAAAAGTATGACACCCCGTTTTTTTGAAAGTTACTAGTATAGATATTGTATCTTCGCAGCTTATGACCCAAACACAAATACAGCAGACTCAAACCCTACTACAAGAAGCTAAGGATATAGTGATTATCCCTCATAAAAATCCTGATGGCGATGCCATGGGAAGCACCTTAGCCCTCTATCATTATTTAATAAAAAAAGGACACAGACCTGTTGTAATTGCACCTAATAATTATCCACAATTTTTGCAATGGTTACCAGGAAATAATCAAGTTTTGATTTATGAAACTTCTACAAAAGCAGCTAATCAAAAAATTCAGGAAGCACAATTAATATTCACACTAGATTTTAATGATTTGAGTCGTGTTGGGTTGATGGAAAATGTGCTACAAGAAGTGGCTGCTCCATTTGTTATGATTGATCATCACCAACAGCCCAGTGAATATGCCCAAGTCACATATAGCGACCCAAAGATGAGTTCAACCTGTGAGATGGTCTATCATTTTATTGAAGCATTAGGGGATAAATCACTAATAGATATTGATATGGGGGCTTGTTTGTATACAGGAATAATGACCGACACAGGTTCTTTTAGGTTTTCTTCTACGACTCCAACAACACATCGGGTTATTGCAAATATTATGGAGCTTGGAGTTCCTGCGGTAAAAATTCATCAAAATATTTATGATAATAATCGTGTAGCTAAATTTCAGTTATTAGGAAGGGCTCTTAATAATTTGATAGTTTTACCCGAGTTTAAAGCTGCCTATATTACGCTTACTCAAAAGGAATTGGAACAATATGATTTTCAAAAAGGAGATACAGAAGGTTTTGTAAATTATGCCTTATCTATTAGTGGTGTAGAGCTTGCGGCTATTTTTATTGAAAACAAACAAGAAAAAATTATTAAAATATCATTTCGTTCCAAAAGTAGCTTCTCTGTAAATGAATTTGCAAGAGCACATTTTAGTGGTGGTGGACATACAAATGCAGCTGGCGGTAGAAGCTTAACTTCCCTAGAAAACACAGTGAAAGAATTTATAAATTTGCTATCATCATATTCTGAACTCGCTCCCTAATGAGATTGATTAAGCTAACGGTATTATTTCTTAGTATTCAGTGTGTATACAGCTGTGCCGAAATTGAAGCACGACGACCAGTTAGTCAAAAATCTGGCACTTTTTTTAAAGAATCTGTACAACGTAACATAAAGTTAACTGAAGAGGATGAAGCTCTGATTCAAGCTATTATTAAAAAAGATACTAGCAAGACATACTACCCTACAGAAAGTGGTTTTTGGTATGCCTATATTAAAAAAGATAGTCTAGGTACAAAGAAGCCTCAAGTTGGCGAAGAAGTACATTTTATCTATAGCCTGTCTGAGTTGGATGGTACTGCAATACTTTCTACTGCGCAAATTGGTAAACAAGCATACGTAATTGACAAAAGCAACCAAGATTTAATAAGAGGTATACGAGAAGGATTAAAACTAATGAAGGTGGGTGAAACTGTTCACTTTCTATTACCTTCGCATCTCGCTTATGGGTATTATGGACTAGAAGAATATATTGGAACAAATGTACCTATAGGAGCAACCATAACATTACAAACAATTGAAGAATAAGTAATATGAAAAAAATACTTTTAATAGCACTTGTGGCAATGACTTTATGTCTTTCGTGCAATGACAAATATCCTGATTTGGCGGACGGGATTTATGCAGAATTTGTTACTGATAAAGGCACTATGCTTGCTGAATTATATGCAGATGATGCCCCTGCAACTGTTGCCAATTTTGTTGCCTTAGCAGAAGGTAACCACCCAATGGCCGATAGTGCTTATGCTGGAAAGCCATTCTACAATGGACTTAAATTTCACCGTATCATTAAAAATTTTATGATTC
Source organism: uncultured Flavobacteriaceae bacterium (assembly GCA_964504555.1). GTDB lineage: Bacteria > Bacteroidota > Bacteroidia > Flavobacteriales > Flavobacteriaceae > Dokdonia. The sequence continues at coordinate 11,861 of CAZDFA010000008.1, forward strand.
AAGGTGGTGATCCTTTAGGAACTGGTCGCGGTAATCCTGGTTATCGTTTTCATGACGAATTTAGACCTAACAGAAAACATGATACTATAGGTGTTTTATCCATGGCCAATAGTGGTCCAAACACCAACGGTAGTCAATTTTTTATCACGCAGGTACCCACTCCTCATCTTGACGGCAAACACACTGTTTGGGGTAAAGTCATAAAAGGCCATGAGGTGATTGATGAAATTACTGGTGTTGAAATGACAGATGCCCGCGCAGGTGTGCCAAAAGACCCTGTTTTGATGCAAACAGTCAATGTAATTCGCAAGGGAAGTGCAGCAAAAAAGTTTAATGCAGTCAAAGTTTTTGAAGAACAATTGGTCGCAGAAGAAACTAAAAAAGAAGAAGCGGAAAAAGCAAAGGCAGCTGCTATGAAAGAGCTCATCAAAACTTTTGATGAAAAAAAGAGAAAAGCAGATAAATTACCTAGTGGCCTTGAAATTTTTTGGGAAAATAAAGGTGAGGGAGAAAAACCGAACATTGGTGATTTTGTTTTTATTGATTATGCGGTTTTCTTTACGAATGGTGAATTATTAGATACCAGTATTAAAAGTGTAGCGGAAAGTCAAAATCGTGTTAACCCTCGCCCTTATAATCCACTACGGGCACAATATAGCCCTGATGCTCCATTAATCTCTGGAGTTAAAGAAGGACTTCAAAAAATGAAAGTTGGCGATAAGGTAACTTTATTTATACCATATCATCTGGGATATGGAGAAAATGGTCGCCGTGGCAGTATTCCTCCAAAATCAGATCTGATTTTTGAAATGGAATTAAAAAGTATTTTAAACAAGTAGTAGAAAACAACATATTTAAAAAAAGCGGCCTTAATGCCGCTTTTTTTATGCTCTTTCTGGAATATCTTTTAAAATTTCCAATACAAAATACCAATACTTTTTAACCGAAGAAATACTCGCCCGCTCATCTGGAGAATGCGCTCCTCGAATGTTTGGCCCAAAAGAAATCATGTCCATTTTAGGATAATGTTTTCCTAAAATACCACATTCTAATCCGGCGTGACAAGCTGCAACATGTGGTTTTGCATTGTTTAGTTTTTCATACTTATTAACCAATACTTTGAGAATGGGACTTTGCATATTGGGTGCCCAGCCCGGATAATCTCCAGACAAAGCTACATCGCAACCGGCCAGAGAAAATGTAGCATGTAAAGCATTAGTCAGGTCAGTCTTAGAACTTTCTACCGAAGACCGAGTTAAACAACCTATTTGAATATTTCCATCCTTAACTCTAACATTAGCAACATTATTGGAAGTTTCCACCAACTCTGCGATATCTGGACTCATACGATATACGCCATTGTGAGCGCTATAAACGGTTTGGATCAATTGCTCTTGAGCTGGCAATTCCATAAGCCTATCAGGAAGTGACATAGTTTCCAAAGCTATAGTCAATTCTGGCTCCAGAGATTGGTATTCTGTTGTAATATTGGCGATTAGCAAATTTAATCGCTCATCAAAGGCTTGTTTATGAGCATCTGGAATAACAACAATAGCTTCGCTTTCCCGCGGAATAGCATTGCGCAATCCACCACCTTTTATAGTCGAGATTCTCATTCCATAATTAGTTTGCCCTTCAAGCAGCAACCTATTCATTAACTTATTGGCATTGCCTAAACCCTTATGAATATCCATTCCTGAATGTCCTCCTTGTAGGCCAGAAATTTTGATTTGATAAGCAAGCATGTTTGGCGATGTGTTTTCTTCTTTATATGTTCTTGTAGCCGTAACATCTACCCCCCCAGCACAACCAACTCCAATTTCATCATCTTCTTCGGTATCTAGATTAAGAAGTATTTCACCTGTGAGGAAATCGTCTTTCAATTCCATTGCGCCCGTCATTCCAGTTTCTTCATCAATAGTAAACAAGGCTTCCAGATCAGGATGTGCAATGGTATCACTTTCCAAAACAGCCATAATTGTAGCAACACCTAGACCATTGTCTGCGCCAAGAGTAGTCCCTTTTGCTTTTACCCAATCTCCTTCAATGTGCATATCAATTCCTTGACTATCAAAATCAAAAACGGTTTCACTGTTCTTTTGATGCACCATATCCAGATGCGACTGCATCACTACTGTTTTTCTATTTTCCATTCCAGTAGTGGCGGGCTTTTTGATAAGCACATTACCTACGGCGTCAACAACTGTTTCTAGGTTTAGTCTTTCGCCGAAGGCTTTCATAAAAGCAATAACACGTTCTTCTTTTTTAGAAGGTCTTGGTATAGCGTTAAGATTGGCAAAGTTATTCCATAAAGCCTTAGGCTCTAAGGCACGAATTGCTGGATTTGTCATTAGATTTGATTTTTATCAAAAATACAAATCAGTTAGCCGATTTGCTAAAAATCAATGAGAGTAGAATATAACTTACAATGATTAACAGAATACCCAAATATCCTAGAAAGTTTAATAAAAGTGCCGCCAATATCAAAAACCCATAACGTAAGCTATTATCCTTAATATTGAAGCTTTTAAACTTCAAAGCAAACAAGCGTATTGGGGAATTGAGCAACCAGCAACTAAGCGCGGTAATACCAAGAAGCACATATTGATTAGCCAGTGCATCTTGAAAAGCACCTATTAATCCTGGAAAGTAGTTGCTTTCGCCATAGAGCAAAACAAGCGGCAAACTTATTATAAAAATGGCATTTGCTGGTGTTGGTAAACCCTTAAAGGAAGTACTTTGACCATCATCCACATTAAATTTTGCCAGACGATATGCCGAAGCCAAGGTAATAGCAAACCCTAAGTAGGCAATATTAAAGTGAATAGAATTTAAGGCCGTACCCCAGGGAATTCCTGCCGCACGATCTAACAGTTGATACATAAACACTCCAGGTACTAAGCCACTTGTAATAACATCGGCAAGTGAATCTAGCTGCAATCCTATTTCGCTTTGAGCGTTTAAAATACGTGCAAAAAAGCCATCCAAAAAATCAAAAAGCACACCAATAGCCACTATACCAGCAGCCCAGTCCAAATGATTATTCATTGCAAAAAGGGTCCCGATACAACCGCAAAAAATATTGGCTAATGTTAATGCGTTCGGAATGTAATTTTTAATGGCCATGACTAGGTTCTTAACAAAAATAAAAAAGATACACCTTTTGGCATATAGCCAAACAATATATCTATTAAAATGTTGTTCTACCTATGTAAAAGCAGGATATTTGCTTCAAAGTACGCTATTGAAAATAATTTTTACCATATTCTATTTTTTACTGGTAATTACCACTGTAAAAAGCCAAGTTTCTCGTGCCTACTCCAATGAATTTTTAACTATTGGTGTTGATGCGGCTGCTTTAGCACAAAGTAATGCCGTAGTGGCAACTACCAATGATGTAAACTCTGGCTATTGGAATCCTGCAGGTCTCGTGCATTTGGAAGACAATCAGATAGCTTTGCAACACGCTGAATACTTCGGGAATATTGCCAATTATGACTACGCTGCTTTTGGCAAACCTATAGATGAGCGAAGTGCCATTGGCTTTTCTATTATTCGTTTTGGGGTAGATGATATTTTAAATACCACCCAACTTATAGATGATCAAGGTAATATTGACTTTAACCGAATAAGTCTTTTTTCTACGGCAGATTGGGCCTTTACTTTTTCCTATGCCAGAGAATTATTATTAGACGGTCTTAATATTGGCGCTAATGCAAAAGTGGTTCGTCGCGTTATTGGCGATTTTGCCAGTTCTTGGGGTTTTGGTCTTGATTTAGGCATTCAATTTCAGCGCGGTAATTGGCAGTTTGGGTTTACTGCCCGTGACGTCACAACTACCGTAAATGCCTGGAGTATAGACGAAGATGAATTTGCCACTATTCAAAACGCGGTAGAAGGACAGAATACCGAATTGCCAGAAAGCACTGAACTAACCTTGCCTAGCCTACAATTTGGAGTAGGTAGATCGTGGTTGTTTCATTACGATTATAGCCTAAGAGCCGAAATAGACTTTAACGCACGTTTTATACAAACCAATGATATTATCTCATCGCCCAATGTGAGTATTTCTCCAGCCATCGGTTTTGAATTTGGATATGCCGATTTGGTTTTTGTACGTGGCGGGTTAGGTAATTTTCAAGACATCAATGATATTGGCAGCGGTCTTATAGAAACTGAAGTTATTGATCCTGTAACTGGGGATACGGTGATACAGCAGTCACCAGAAGTAAATAGTAGATTGAGTTTTCAACCTAATATCGGGGTTGGCTTTAAATACAAAGGCATTTATGTAGACTATGCTTTGACTGATATTGGCGATCAAAGCGCAGCGATATTTTCAAATATCTTTTCTTTAAAGATAGACTGGGAACTCTTTAGACCCCGACCGGTTTTAGGAACTGGGAAAAAATAAGTTCACAACTACCACCCCTTGCGCGTAAGCAAATTTTTAATGTGCATAAAGTGATGCATACTGTGCCAGGCGTAGATACCTGTGTTTTTTCTTAGGCTTACCTCCACATCACTTTCAGGATGTATAAAGCTGCGTTTCCATTGTTCTGGAGTAAGACTGCGTAACAAACTCACTAATTTGTAATGCACAATTTTAAGATGGTCTAAAGACCAGGCGATGGGTGCAGATTTAAGATGTTCCAATTCCGCCCATTTTCCTTGTAAATAGGGTTTTATAACTGGCTTATCTTCTGTAAGTGCCCATTTAAACCGAATATAGGAATGATGGTGACTATCAGCCAGGTGATGCACGACTTGGCGCACCGTCCAACCTCCTTCACGATAGGGTGTATCCAATTGTGCATCTGTAAGATTACGAGTAAGTTCCTCCAAACGCTCAGGAAGTAATTCTAAAATGGTGATGTATTCCTGTAATTTTTCATCGGTAATTAACTCTGGTGTCTTTACTTTACCAATAGGGTATTGTAGTTGTTCTTGGCTGGACATTTTTTTGAATTTTATGCTGCGCTAAGATCTTTTTTTTAACCAATGTATCTCAATATAGTTATAAGAAGATGTCAACACTCCCCACTATTTGACATTCTTGATTTAAAGAGTCTTATCAAACATGTCGTTGCCCATAGATAGATTTTTTCCTATATGCTGCGGGTACTGCTTTATAGTTCTCGACTTAGCTCGAACTAACATTGTTCTGGATTACGTTCAATAGAAATAGGGAGGAACTAATTCATTATTACTTTACACTTACCAACTCCACATCAAAAATAAGGGTTGCATTTGGAGGAATAACTCCTCCAGCGCCACGAGCACCGTATCCTAAATGTGGTGGGATAACAAATCTGGCTTTATCTCCAATTCCTAGTAGTTGAATGCCTTCATCCCATCCTGAAATGACCTGTCCTTGCCCTAATGGAAAGTCAATTGGTTGATTGCGTTTATAGGAAGAATCAAAGACCGTCCCATCGGTAAGTTGTCCCTTATAATGTACTGAAACAGTCTCTCCTTTTTCGGCTTTTTGGCCTTTACCCTGCTGTATAAATTGATAACGCAAGCCACTTTCGGTTTTTTCGAATCCAGCGGCTATTTTTTCTATAGCTGCCTCTGCGGCGGCCTTTTCTTCTGCAATGCGTTTTTCACGAGCACCTTCAAAAGTTCTAAAAGCCTCAATAGCATTAAAAGCTTCTGCAGCAGCTCCCTGACGAATGATCTCTAATGTTTCAATAGCATCACCTTGTGCAATAGCATCTACAATATCTTGACCTTCGATAACTTTTCCAAAAACAGTATGCTTGCCATCCAACCAAGGTGTTGCAGTATGTGTGATAAAAAACTGACTCCCATTGGTTCCAGGTCCGGCATTCGCCATACTCAATACACCTGATGTATCGTGCTTTAAATCGGCTTGAATCTCATCATCAAATTGATAGCCCGGACTACCTGTGCCTGTCCCTTGTGGGCAACCGCCTTGGATCATAAAATCAGCAATTACTCTATGAAATTTTAGACCGTCATAATAAGGTGTACCTTGAGGTTTGGCCTGGTTTTCCATATTTCCTTCTGCCAGTGCCACAAAATTACCCACTGTACCTGGGGTTTTTTCATCTTCTAGTTTTACGGTAATGGATCCTTTGGAGGTATTAAATTTTGCGTAAATGCCGTCTTGCATGCTGTGAATTTTAGCCTGCAAATATAGGGATAAGCTGGACGGAAATAGATAAGTGAGAGCAGGAAAAGTTAGGTTTATTTTAGTTTTAAAATAGATGTCTCCTAAAAATAAAATCGCATTATTAACCTCACGCCTTATCCAAATTAATAGCACATATATCCCAACAGCAAATGCATTAACCTATTTTAAACAAATCTAGTTTGGACATTATTTTTCAAAATACAGAGCCGGTATAATTGGGCAAAAGCAAACTGTTACTACATTTACATAAGGATATTTCTTTAATTTATGCCGACCGGACTGCCTGTGGTCGGATGTACCTTCCCATTTAAGAACGTATTCTCCAAAAGTTCTTGCCTTTTGTAGTCAACATCCATACTGACACCAATTACACAAGCTGCAAGATGACCTATGCCTATCATAAGATACAGGAACTCATTAAAGCCCACGTTGGTGCCTCTAATCAAGATGTGTGCTTATCTCATCTAATTCGGGGATGACGGGTGTGATAAATAAATTTCAAGGCATATTGGGAATCAAGGTATGCGAGTCTATGAAGGAGATTATTTGCCATTTTTATCGGAAATTTACTTTATAAAAGCACTAGTCCACAGCAGATCCTGAGCTTCCACTTGAGGACAAACTAGGAACTTATCAAACAGCGCTACTTATTCGATGGGCAATATTGGAGGGAGCCGCTTTTTTTATCTTGTTTGTAAAAAAGGAATTGATATTCATCAGGATATTCTTAATTCTGTAGCTCGCTTTTTTAAGACCTTCTAAGGAAGGAATGAGACAGGATTTTGCTTCTAATCATTAAAAATCACCGTTGAATCCCTTGCCTAGCTACCCATAATCTGTAGGCATTACTATTGGCATTATGTTGACTCAAGCTTTTGGCAAACTTGTGGTAGCCAAAATTTTCAATATCAGCTACAAAATAAAAGTAGTCGTGTTTTTCATAATTGAGAACTGCATCAATCGCACTTATATCTGGCATAAAAATAGGACCAGGAGGCAGCCCTACATTACGGTAGGTATTGTATGGAGAGTCAGTTTCTAAGTCTTTATATAAGACCCGTTTTACAACTAAACCCCAATCATTGGCTACAGTTTTTAAGGCATAAATAACTGTGGGGTCTGCATCCAGTTTAATATTTCGCTTTAAGCGATTCATATAAACCCCTGCAACTCGCGGGCGTTCATCAATTTTGGCAGTTTCTTTTTGTACTATAGCGGCCAGTGTATAAATCTCTTGAGGTGTGTAGCCTAATTCCTTTGATTTGGCTAAACGACTGCTATTCCAAAAGCGGTTATACTCTTTGAGCATACGGTCTCTAAAGGTTGTGGCAGACGTATTCCAAAACAATTGATAACTATTGGGAATGTACATCGTCAAGGCTGTATGCTGAGTAAAACCATGTTTACTTAAAAAAGTGGTGTCTGTAAAGGCTTCCAGCAGACTTAGGCTATCGGCTTCTATTTGGGAGGCAATTCTTCCTGCCAAATCCTCAATACGTTCTTGATTATTAAAAGCTACTTTTACCGGAGTATTTTGACTACGAATGGTATTGACAATATCATTGTTATTCATTCCCTTAGTAATCACATAGTGCCCAGGCTTAATATTGGTAGTGTACCCTTTGCGATCAGCAACGCTTTTAAAGGATGTAACATCTTTCAATAATGGAGCTATGCTAGTCACTACCTCATCAAATGAAGTATCTGAAGGGATAAAAACATAGGCCTTATGATTACTAAAAGCCGTATTAGGAGAGAAAATAGCGCCGTAAATATTGTAGGCGATCCAGCCACAAACAAGGACACCAACAATGGCAATAATTACTAATATTCGTTTAATGTACATAGTTATAGCATGCGTTGATACATATATTCATCGGTGAACTGGGTTGCACCTTGAATAGTTATTGATTTATGCCAATCTACTTTTTTTCCTGCCAGTTGAAATCCCATTTTTTCAAACAAGGCAAGGCTGGCTTTATTATTTTCTAAAATGTTGGCATATATTTGATGCAAGCCTATATGTGTTTTGGCATATTGCAATACCAATTCAAGTGACTCCAGAGCATAGCCTTTTTGTCTATATTCTTTGTTATGGATAATAATGCCAACACCTGCGCGACTATGATAGGGATCAAAATCAAACAAATCAACAAAACCTAGCAGCGATTGATTCCCATTTTTACAGATGGCCAACCGCAACTGTTTGGCTTCAAAAATATCAGATTTAGCCGCTTTTATATAGGAGGTTAAGGCAGCCTTTGAAAACGGCGTACGCGTATCACTCAAGTGCCAAAAAGATTCATCATTTTCAATAGTAAATAATACCTCGAGATCTTCAGGTTCTAACGCGCGAAGATAAATATGATCTCCTGTAAGCGTTAGCATACCCATTCTCCTTTATACACAAAAGTGGCTGGGCCAACCAAGTAAATGTCGGTATAGTTTGTGTCATTTGATTTAAAAATCACACCCAGCTCTCCTCCTTCTACTTCAAGAGTAACCTCTTTATTCCGAGTAAGTCCTGCGTCATACATCGCCAAGGCAACAGCCGTAACGCCTGTACCGCAACTTAGGGTTTCATCTTCGACACCACGTTCATAAGTGCGCACTCTAAACCTATCTTCTGACTGTTGCTGTACAAAGTTAATATTGCTTCCTGCCTCACCATATAAACCGCTATAACGTACTTTAGCGCCTTCAGCTTTTACATCAATGGCAGCTACATTATCAACCAGTGCAATATGATGTGGCGAACCCGTATCCAAAAAGCTATAGGATTCTTTCTTAACTATTTCTGAGACATCATTCATCTTGAGATGCACTTTTCCGTTAGCCTCAATATGAGCGGTATGAACGCCATCAATAGCTTCAAAAGTAGCCTCTTGATTTATGATTGATAATGCTTTCGCGAAAGCACATATACACCTACCCCCATTGCCACACATACTACTGGAGTTACCATCTGCATTGTAGTAGACCATGGTAAAATCAAGTTCGGGATGGTTTTCTAGTAAAATGAGACCATCTGCCCCTATGCCAAATTTTCGGTCGCAAAGGGTATTGATGAGTTTGGTATCATCTTTGGGGAAAAACAGTTGACGATTGTCAATTATCACAAAATCGTTACCCGTGCCTTGATATTTATGAAAAGTAAATGTCATATATTGATAACTGTGCCGACAAAAATACAACATTAAGAAAGTCGGGAGGCTGTTAAAAGCCAGTTAAAACCGTAACATGTATATACGAAGCATGTACTTTTAATAGTTGATTAATTTAAATGAAAGAGAATATGAAATGAGCGTAAACAAAATTAATTTTTTGCTCGTCAACCTGAAAAATTAAATTTTTATGCAAAAGTGCAACGGCTGATCTGAGCAGAAAATTTGTGTTTTGTTCATCATCCTCAAACAAAAATTTTTAATTAGATGAAAAAATTAACCAGTTTATTCGCCGTAGCCCTATTAGGAGGACTTTTTTCTTTAGGAATTTATACCCTTTTGAGTGATTCTAATGAAAAAGTAGTTTATAAGTTTCAAGAAACCGCTACGGGACAATCCAGTTTTCAATCACCTATTCCAGTTACTAATGTAAATTATGCCAAGGCTGCTGCCAATGGTATTGATTTTACGGAAGCCGCAGAACGTACCGTAAATGGTGTTGTGCACGTAAGTAATGTGCGTGTTGGTAGAAATGTAAGAAGCTATAGAGATTTGTTTAATAATCGTATCCCCAATGAAGAATATAGAGCTGGAGCAGGTAGTGGGGTAATTATTACGCCTGATGGATTTATAATTACCAACAATCACGTAATTGAAGGCGCAACCAAATTACAGGTAAAACTCAATGACAATCGTACTTTTGAGGCTGAGGTTATTGGCACAGACCCTACCGCTGATATTGCTTTACTCAAGGTAGATGCAGGAGAGGATTTACCGTATATCCCTTTTGGAGATAGTGACACTGCTCGCATTGGAGAGTGGGTACTCGCTGTAGGTAATCCTTTTAATCTAACATCTACTGTCACGGCTGGAATCGTTTCTGCAAAGGCCAGAGATATTAATGATCAGGATGGGATTAGTCAGTCCTTTATACAAACCGATGCGGCTATTAATCCGGGAAATAGTGGTGGTGCCTTGGTAAATACTAAAGGTGAGCTTATTGGCATCAATACTGCTATTACCTCCTTTACCGGTTCTTACGTAGGCTATGCCTTTGCAGTACCTTCAAATAATGCACGAAAAATAGTAGAAGATTTGATGGAGTTTGGATCAGTGCAAAAAGGGATTTTAGGTGTTTCTGGAAATGAAATTTCTCCTGAAAATATTAAACTTGGTATTCTTGAAACAAATCAGTTAGATGGCGAAACTGAAGGTTTTTTGGTTGCTGATTTAGAGTATGGTGGTGGAGCGGAACAATCTGGCATTGTAAAAGGAGATATTATTAAAAGTGTTGACAATATTAAAATTTCAAAGTTTGCTGATCTTACCGGATATCTAGACTCTAAAAGCCCAAATGATGTGGTTCAAGTAAAAATAAAACGCGATGGTGCAGAACAGGTTATCCCTGTAACACTTTCAAAATCGCAACGTGTAGTCATTCAACGTCTAGGTGTAGAAGTTCAGAATGCGTCTCCAGAAGATTTGGAAGCGAATGGAGTAGATCATGGTGTAGTTATTAGTAGGCTTATCGCATCTAACTTGCGTAAAGAGTATGGTGGTCTTATAGGTCGTGTGATTTTAGAGATTAACGATCAAAAGATAAACAACACTAAGGAGGTTCAGGATATCTTAAGCAAAAAACAGAGTGGTGAAGCTCTAAGTTTTGTGTTCATTGACCCGAAAGGTGAACGCAATAGATTTGTTTTTGATTAAAGCAAATTGCATATAAAAACCCATAAAATCCCTTTCAATAATGAAAGGGATTTTTTTATTCAGAAATTGTTACGAAAACGTTTGAAATATATACTTTTGCCGAAAATTTAAAAACCACAATACATTGACTATGGCGTCTTCTTCATCTACCTACGAAAAAGAATTAGCGTTTCAAGCAGACAGACGGCGTGCTACTGTTGAGTTTATTAAAATCATTAACGATTTATGGTATGACCAAGCTATCGAGTTAGTGCTCTTTAGAAATAGCCTAATAAATTGTAATGTCAGTGATATTCTTGACTTGCACGAATATGCTGGTGCAGTAGTAGAGAAACCGATTTCCATTTTTGATAGTGTAGCCATTGCCCGCGCTATACAGCAAATTGACTTGCCCCCTGCCAAACTAGACATAGGTAAGCTTACCTATGAATATCATTTGGAAGATGAAAGCAGTTCTCCTATAGGATTTGTTTCAAAAACGCTAAAAACTTCAAAATCACAAAAAGATATTCAACCTAAAGATGTTGTTTTGTATGGTTTTGGACGTATAGGAAGATTGCTTGCCAGAGAATTGATGACGCGCACTGGTGCTGGCAACCAATTGCGATTACGCGCAATTGTTACCAGAGGAATAATTGATAATAGTATTCTGCAAAAGCGTGCTTCCCTTCTTAAAAACGACTCTATTCATGGGGACTTTTCAGGCACTGTCGCTGTAGATAATGACAAAAAAGCCTTGGTAATAAATGGGACTACGGTTTATATTATTTCGGCCAATGCTCCTGAAGATATAGATTATACATCTTATGGTATCAATAAGGCTTTAATTATAGATAATACTGGTGCTTTTAGGGATAAGGAAGCGCTTGGTCGTCATTTAAAAGCCAAAGGAGCTGAAAAAGTGTTACTCACTGCACCTGGAAAAGGTATACCAAACATTGTTCACGGGGTAAATCATTTGGACTACAATCCTGATAAGGTTACTATTTTCTCTGCCGCTTCATGCACTACCAATGCTATTACTCCTATTTTAAAAGTAGTTGAAGATACGCTAGGTGTACAGCACGGTCATCTAGAAACTATTCACGCCTATACCAATGATCAAAACTTGGTAGACAATATGCACAATAAATACCGACGTGGTCGTGCGGCTGCTTTAAATATGGTTATCACTGAAACAGGAGCTGGAAAAGCAGTAAGTAAAGCCTTGCCGAGTTTTGAAGGCAAACTTACCTCAAATGCGATACGTGTACCCGTCCCTAATGGTTCGTTAGCCATACTCAATCTAGAATTGGAAAAAGAAACGAGTATAGAAGGTCTCAATGATATCATTAAAATTCATGCATTAAATGGAGACTTAGTGGAGCAGATCAAATACGCTATTGACAATGAGTTGGTTTCCAGTGATATTATTGGCTCATCAGCGCCTAGCATTTATGATAGCAAGGCTACTATAGTACATGCCAACGGCAAAAGCGCAGTACTCTATGTTTGGTATGACAATGAATATGGGTATAGTCACCAAGTGATGCGTCTGGCAAAATATATTGCGAAGGTGCGTCGCTTTACCTATTATTAAATCTCTTAACCTAGTCTATTGTTTTTAAGGACTATTTCTATACGCTAAAATTGTATTTTTGTACTGCTTTTAGCAATATACCCTTGCATCTATTCGTTAAAAACTACGTCCAAAATTACCTTATTTATGAAATTGCCAACCTGCTTCCTCCTGCCCTTTCTCATTGTTTTATGCCTACCAGCTTTTTCGCAAGAACCCTCAAATACGATAGCTCAACAATTTGAAGAAATTCTCAAAAAGTCTAGTAATTACCAAGAATATAAAGTTGTCAAAAAAGCATCTCTAAATACATTGCAACTTAATACTACTGCGCGCATACAAGGCTTGCAACAGGAAATAACAGGCTTAAGCACTACTATTGGAGAGCAAAAGAACACTATAGACAAACTACAAAATGAATTGGCAACTATTGGAGCCAATTTAGATACTGTTACCCAAGAAAAAGGCAGCATGACTTTTTTAGGAGCGCGCATGGCCAAAAGTAAATTTCAAACTATAGTATGGAGTTTCGCTGGTATTCTATTGCTAGGGTTGTTATGGTTCATTTTTAAGTATAAAAATAGCAATAGCATTACCCGTGACATGCGGCGAAAACTTAATGAAGTAGAACGAGAATTTGAAGATTTTAGAAAACGTGCCTTAGAAAAAGAACAAAAAATGGGTAGACTTCTTCAAGATGAGCGAAATAAATCTGTTAAAGCTAGTAAAGGATAATCTTTGTTGCTAAGCAAGCCTTATCTTGCTTTTGACAAAGTAATTAACTGATCCTATCCATTGGTATGCGTATAGATATCATTACTGTTGTTCCTGATTTGCTCAAAAGTCCTTTTGAGGCTTCCATTATGCAACGCTCTATTGACAAAGGATTAGTTGAAGTACACTTCCATAATCTAAGGGATTACACTTTCAATAATTACAAACAAATAGATGACTATCAATTTGGTGGAGGAGCTGGCATGGTAATGATGATAGAACCTATTGACAAGTGTATAAGTGCGCTTAAAGCGGAAAGAGACTACGACGATATTATCTATATGACTCCCGATGGAGAAACCTTGAATCAGGGAATGGCCAATCAAATTTCACTGGTTAAGAATATAATTATCCTCTGTGGTCATTATAAAGGTGTTGATCAGCGTGTTCGGGATCATTTTATTAGTAAGGAAATCTCTATCGGTGATTATGTGCTAAGCGGTGGCGAATTAGGCGCTCTTATTTTATGTGACGCGGTCATTCGATTGATTCCTGGTGTATTGGGTAATGAGACTTCTGCCCTAACCGATAGCTTTCAGGATAATCTTTTGGCTCCACCTATTTATACTCGACCAGCTGATTATAAAGGCTGGAAAGTCCCAGAAGTACTCACTAGTGGTCACCAGGCCAATATTGAAACATGGCGCGAAGAACAAGCCTTGGAGCAAACAAAAAAAAGACGGCCAGATTTGTTAGAATAAAAAATCCTCGATAGTTCTCGAGGATTTTACTTTTTAAAGCATGATAGGCTGTTGAGATTCTGAGACGATCTCAGAATTACAGCTTACATTATCTATTCATCGAGATCAAAAACTCTTCATTGTTTTTGGTAGATTTTATACGATCACTCATAAATTCCATGGCCTCTACAGGGTTCATATCTGCTAGATACTTACGCAATACCCATAGGCGTTGAATTACATTTTCCGAATGAAGGAGATCATCTCGTCTTGTACTAGAAGAAGTAAGGTCAATAGCTGGGAAAATACGACGGTTTGCGATATTTCGATCCAATTGTAGTTCCATATTACCAGTACCTTTGAATTCTTCAAAGATCACTTCATCCATCTTAGATCCTGTTTCAGTAAGTGCTGTAGCAATTATAGAAAGTGAACCACCATTTTCAATATTACGAGCAGCACCAAAGAATCGTTTTGGTTTGTGTAATGCATTGGCATCTACACCTCCTGATAGTATTTTACCAGATGCTGGTTGTACGGTATTATAAGCCCGCGCCAATCTTGTAATAGAATCTAATAAAATAACCACATCATGCCCGCATTCTACTAGGCGTTTTGCTTTTTCTAATACGATATTTGCCACCTTTACATGCTCGTGCGCTTCTTTGTCAAATGTAGAAGCTACAACCTCACCTTTTACATTTCGTTGCATATCGGTCACCTCCTCAGGACGTTCATCAATAAGCAAGATCATCTGATATACTTCTGGATGATTAGCAGCAATTGCATTGGCTACATCCTTTAGTAACATAGTTTTACCAGTTTTAGGCTGCGATACAATCATACCACGTTGCCCTTTCCCAATTGGTGCAAACATGTCCATTACACGAGTAGAAGTACTAGCTTGTCTTTCTGCAATATTGAACTTTTCCCTTGGAAAAAGTGGCGTCAAATGCTCAAAAGAAACACGGTCTCTTACAATATTTGGATCTAAACCATTTATTTTACTGACCTTAATTAGCGGAAAATACTTCTCCCCTTCTTTAGGTGGTCTTATCACACCAAGAACGGTATCCCCTGTTTTTAAACCGAAAAGTCGAATTTGAGATTGTGATACATAAATATCATCTGGCGAAGCAAGGTAATTATAATCAGAAGAACGCAAGAAGCCATAGCCATCCTGCATTATATCTAGAACACCTTCACTCTCTATAATTCCTTCAAATTCATACTCTGGTTCACGATACCTATTGCGGCGATCTTTATTCCCATTTTGATCATGAGAATTATGCTGATTTTGGTTACCGTGATTATGCTTATTCCTATGACCGTTATTACGGTTGTTATTATGCTGACGATTATTCTGATTGTTGCTACGATGCTGGTGCTTGCGCTCCTGTTGCTGATGCTGTTTTTGCCCGTTGGGCTTATTTTCTTTATTAGCAGCCTCCTCCTGTTTTTGAACCGGAGCTTGTTTTTGGTCTGAAGCTTGCTTTTGCACAGGAGCTTGTTTTGTTTCTACTTGGGGGTCTGCTTTTGCTACTGGCTTTGGAGCATTTGTATTTTTATTTTGAGGGGCAGCAGCCTGCACATCTAATATCTTATAAATAAGATCCAATTTTTTTAGTGATCTAAATTTGGGAACACTATTTTTTTTTGCAATCTCCTGTAATTCAGGAAGTTTCTTTGATTTTAATTCTGAAATATCAAACATCTATTGTTGTGAAATAATTACTTAATAAAGTAGATTGAAATTTTTACCTGTGAGAAAGAATAAAACACTCTTGGTAAGTGTATAGAAAACAAATATAGTTCATATTTGCACTGCAATAATACAATTTTATTTTTATTAATTGCAAGACTTATCTGCAATAAGCAGTATTTTTGTGCCCGTATTATAACATACAGTTATTACAACCATATACAATGATACAACGCATTCAAACTGTTTATCTACTATTAGCCGCTTTGGTAGCTGGTGTTGGTTCACAGTTGTTAAGATTATATCCTGGAGAAAATGGCACTGCCGTTTTTGCGAACAACAAACCGCTAATTCTGGCTCTTTTTTTAGGAAGTGTTGTATTAAATGTGATAACAATTGCGTTGTATAAAAAACGGCAAAATCAATTTGTCCTAGGACGATTGACGATCATATTGAACTTTGTTATATTGGGTGTATTGGTATATCAATCACAAATCTTATCCGGAGGGACGGCGGTCCTTAAGAAGGGTATTGGGATGGTACTCCCGCTTATTTCTATCGTTTTAATTGCCTTAGCCAATAAGGCTATTAAGCGGGACGAAGATCTTGTAAAATCTGTAGATCGATTGCGATAGACCTATAAATCTTAGTTTATTAGTGCGTAAACCCTCTGAAATTTTCAGAGGGTTTATATTTTATCTAGGCACTTCAATTACTTCCAATTGTGACACGGCACCTTTGTCTATAACAAAACGCAACATCGTTCGCACTTTATGAAAACCATGCTTACCAATAGCTCCAGGATTCATATGTAATAGCTTCAATTTTTTATCGGGTATCACTTTTAAAATATGACTATGACCGCAAATAAAAAGATCCGGAGGATTGGCTCTTAATTGATCCCTAACTTCTTTAGTATACCTTCCAGGATACCCTCCAATATGGGTGATCCATACCGCCATACCTTCGCAACCAAATCTATTATGCAAGGGGAACTCTCGTCGTATTTCAGCATTGTCAATATTGCCGTAAACCGCTCGCAGGGGTTTTAGCATTTGTAATGTATCAGTAACCCGCAGATCCCCAATGTCGCCAGCGTGCCAAACTTCATCTACCCTAGAGGCATGTGACAAAATATGATCATCTATGTAACTATGTGTATCACTAAGTAGTAGAATTTTCTTCACCCCTTAAACTGTATATTTGTTCAAAAATAAGACCCCTTGCGCTATTTTATACAATTGGCCTATTTAGGAACTCCATTTTTTGGTTGGCAGCGGCAACCTGATCAAATTTCAGTGCAGGAGGTATTGGAAGAAGCCTTATCAACAATACTTCGCACTCCGACCACAATTACTGGTGCTGGACGTACCGATACTGGAGTACACGCCACCGATATGTGGGCGCATTTTGATATGGTCGATACTTACACGAAATTAAATTCAGAAAAACTCACCTATAAACTAAACAGTTATCTAGACCAAAATATTGCAATAAAAACAATTGTACCAGTTTCCAATGAAGCACACGCGCGCTTTGACGCCTTAAGCCGTTCCTATATATATAAGATTTGTGCTGTAAAAGATCCTTTTAGAACTAACAAAGCTTATTATCTGAAAACGCCTTTAGCAATTAATGCTATGAATGAAGCTTGCGAGATTCTAAAGTCTTATGAAGATTTTGAATGTTTTAGCAAAGTAAAAACAAATGTGAAAACCTATCTTTGTCGTATTAGTGAAGCCTATTGGTTCCAGGAAAATGAAATGCTTTATTTTTCAATTTCAGCCAACCGTTTTTTACGCAATATGGTTCGGGCTATTGTAGGTACGCTTATAGACGTAGGACTACAAAAAAAAGAACCCAACTGGCTACACGAGTTAATACAAAGTAAATCAAGAAGTATAGCGGGCACCTCAGTACCTGCGCATGGGCTGTACCTTACCGAAGTAAAATACCCAAAAAACCTATTTTTGGAAAATGAGTGAAACCAAAGGAAAAGCATTTGACGTTAGACTGTTTAAACGTATTTTAAACTTTGCAATTCCTTATAGAAGCAGGTTGCTATTGGCTGCATTTGCTGCTGTATCGCTTTCCATATGTGCGGCTCTTCGACCATACTATCTTCAATATGCTATAGACAAAGGTATCCGTGAAGTTTCCTATTCAGATTTAACAATGTATTTGGGGCTAATGTTCCTTTGCTTGATAGGCGAAGTGATCTTTCAACTTACCTTTATTTACTTTTCCAATTGGATTGGTCAGCAAGTTATAAAAGACATAAGAGTTGCTTTATTTAAGCATATGCTTCGCTTTAAAATGCAATATTATGATAATTCTGCGGTGGGTAGATTGGTGACAAGAGCGGTAGGCGATATAGAAACCATCGCCAGTATTTTTAGTCAGGGCCTTTTTATGATTATTGCCGATTTACTCAAAATGGGCGTCGTTTTGGCTTTTATGTTTTTTGCCAGTTGGCGATTAACGCTCATCGTATTGGCTGTATTTCCTGTGATTCTTTACGCAACTCGGCTATTTCAGCGGGCTATGAAAGGAGCTTTTGAAGAAGTGCGCACACAGGTAGCTAATCTTAATTCTTTTGTTCAAGAACGGCTCACGGGTATGAAGATTGTTCAGATTTTTTCGCGTGAAGGGATAGAACAGCAAAAATTTGATGTTATCAATAAAAAACACAGGGATGCTTGGAATAAGACTGTTTGGTACAATTCGATATTCTTTCCTATCGCCGAAATGTGTACGGCCATTACCATTGGCCTAGTTGCCTGGTATGGTGGCTTAAAGGCAGCAGCAGAAGTAGGCGATATAACGATTGGCATGGTTACTGGTTTTCTCGTTTATATTGGAATGCTTTTTACACCTCTACGGCAAATTGCTGATAAGTTCAATACGCTGCAAATGGGAATGGTTGCTGCTAGCCGCGTATTTGGCATTTTGGACACCGATGCCAAAATAGCCGATGACGGCAGCCAAGAATTGACGAAAGTGCAAGGAGCCATACGTTTTAAAGATGTGCACTTTAGTTATATCCCTGGTGAAAAAGTACTGCGTGGTATTAGTTTTGAAGCGCAACCCGGTCAAACCGTGGCAATAGTAGGAGCTACAGGAGCAGGTAAGTCTACAATAATTAATCTTTTAAGCAGATTCTACCCTATTGATAGTGGTAGTATTTTTATAGATGATAACGAAATAACAGCAGTTAGTTTACACAGTCTGAGAGATCAAATAGCTGTGGTTTTGCAGGATGTGTTCTTATTTGCAGACTCGATACTTCATAATATTACCCTACATAATCCTACTATTAGTGAAGAAGATGTAATTGCTAGCGCGAAAGCGATAGGCGTACATGATTTTATATCTAGCCTTCCCGATGGTTATCATTACAACGTCAAGGAACGCGGTGCGATGCTCTCTAGCGGGCAACGACAACTTATTGCTTTTTTAAGAGCCTATGTAAGTAACCCTTCTATCCTGGTTTTAGATGAAGCGACATCTTCTGTAGATTCATACAGTGAACAGTTAATACAGAAAGCTATAGCTAAAATCACCAAAGATCGTACGTCTATTATCATTGCACATAGGCTAGCAACTATACGAAAAGCCGATCAGATTATCGTTATGGAACAAGGGCGAATTGTTGAAAAAGGAACGCACAGCGAGCTTGTTGGTAAAGAAGGTGGTTATTATAAAAACCTATATGAAGTACAATTTATGGCTGAAACGGCTTAGTATTTCTGTTTTTCTTGATAGGTTACAAGGGTAATTGCTCTAGATTTTCCTTTTAATACTTCCGTGGCTATTGTCTTTTTTTCTAAAAATTTTGGAGTTGCAATCAAACTTACAAAGTCTTCAGAAATTAGGTTATTAACCCTATGCGCATTACATCTACTTTGAATACGAGCAGTAGTATTAAGGACATTTCCAGAAAAAGCGATGTCTCTTTTTATTTTTCCTAGTTCTCCTACAGTAACAGATCTACAATGGAGCCCAACCTTAAATTCTGGAAATAGGTCATACTTGCGCAACCAAGTTTCCATAAGATGTAGCGTAACAAAACCACCCACAAGTCCAGAAGATAGGCCGACTAATAATCTTACAGTAAATTCATAGTGAAAATCATAGTTTGACGTTAGTACCCTATAGCTTTGAAGCGTAAAATATTCAAAAAGAAAGATTAAAAATAGATAACCACCCAACTTAGGGTAACCTGAAAACTTTGCTTTAGATAAGGCCATATATTTTTGGAAGAAAATCGATTATCATACTGAGTCATTCTATCTTCTTAGTTTACCGAATACTATCTTTTACATGTTCAATAAGTACTTTGGTACTATCGGCAGGTATGCTGTCTTTTGCGGCTTGCATAGCTTCGGCTTGTTGTTTCATAACTTCTATTAAACCATCAAGCATACCAGATTTGTATGCTAGAAATCCTCCTAACCCAATTAAAACAATACTTATAACTGAACCAATAACTAAAAACAAAATTGTTTTGAGTATTATATTTTGGATGTTCATTTCATATACACGCTTAAGTATAAAGGCGAAATAGAAAATTTGCACTAGTATAAAAATATAACTCCAGGTCATCAGTAAACTAGGCAGCTTAATCGTTAGCAACTGAATGACTGAAGAAATCATGGCCAAATGTGAAAAGCCATATAAAAATATCACTAAATGTTCTATATAATTATAGCGCTTATAATTCCAAAAAACCGTTCTAGAAATAATTGCCATAAAAGGTATGTTCAAGAAATAAAACAATGACATATATTTAAACGTAAATTCATTGATTTTTTCAAGCATATTGGTCATTGCCTGTAGTTGTTGTTTCTCGACCCCTTCTCCAATGGCAATTGGATTGCTTACAGATGCACTAGCTTGTTGCGCAGCTATAAAATCATCTATAAACCAATTTTGAATAACAAAGGCATATATACCTGCAATAGTCACTGCAATGGTAAAATACCCAAATGCTGAAATGTACTTTTTACGCGTACCATTTATATAGCCTCCAATAACATCTTCGGGCTTTTTAAATAAGGCAACAAAGGTTTTTATAAAATGATTCTCAATATTGAGAAAACGGTCCGCAAAATCCTCACCTAAGTTTCTCCAGCTTAATCGATTATACATCCGTTTGGCTCCACAGCCAGAACAGTAGAGTTGATCCAATTGCAAAGCGGCGCCACAATTGCGACATTCATTGGTAACTTGGAGTACCTGTTTTTGTTTGCTTACTTTTTTTGGTTTCTTTTTAGGCTTAGCAATTTTGTCACTCATTGTTGGATTAGGTTAGTTCTTTGGTAAGTAGTTCTAAAAGTTCATCAGTAGTTCTATATAGGATCATATTGCCATTTTTCACATAACTCAGCTGTCCCGTTTCTTCGCTTACAACTAAAGCCAGAGCATCTGTTTTTTCAGTAATACCAATAGCTGCTTTGTGGCGAAGTCCAAATCGTTTAGGGATAGCACTATCTTCAGACATCGGCAAAATAACCCGTGTAGCTGTGATGAAGTTATCCTCTATAATCATAGCGCCATCGTGTAGTGTGGAGTTTTTGTAAAAAACACTTTCTATAATAGGTCTATTAACTTCAATGCGCATGGCATCTCCAGTTGCTTTTACAAAATCTAAACTAGTGGTACGTCGTATAACAATTAAAGCTCCAGTTTTTGTTACACTCATATTCTTGCAGGCCTGTAATAAAGCATTAAGATCGAGCGCCAGCGAATCTGCTTTTCGCAGAAAGCTAAAGTTTTTAAAGAGACTATTTTTTCCACGTAAGTTGGTACTCCCTATGAGCAATAAAAACTTACGGATTTCCTGCTGAAATACGACGATTAGGGCAAACATCCCTACTCCAATAAATTGCCCGAGTATGGTACTGAGCATTTCCATTTTAAGCAATACCGTAAGCCTCCAAATAAGATAAATAACTACAATACCTATAAAAATGTTTATAGCTACGGTACCCCGTAACAGCTTGTAGACATAGTACAACAAGGTGGCAACTAATATGATATCGATGATATCAAAAATGCGTATGCTTTCTAGTATTTCCAACGATGAGTTAGCTTTGCCCTAAATTTAACTTATTTTTTAAAAGGCGAGATATACAGGGATCAAAAGTTATTAGATTATTGGATTACGAAGTTACTGGGTTATTAGGTAATTGGTAATTAGTTGAAAACAACTGAGAGGTGATTAATTAAAAATGAGATTATTCAAAATACAGCAAGTTTTTTCTTGAATATCCAATTATTAGTGGTCAAGTACATTTTTATACAATTTTAATAGAAAAAAGATAAATGAAATTATTCCAGTCTTCAGTATACTTATTCTTCGGAAATAGGATCTAATAGAATGGTAATTCTTCAAATTAAATTTTGCAGAATTATTTTCTAAAAATAAATAAGAAGCGATGGAAATGATTCCTATTACTAATGAAAAAATCATAGCACAATAATATCACCTCCACTTAATATTGCAACCTATACTCGGTTTTTGATTGGTGCTTTGCGGTCTACTATTGAACTCATTGTCCAAGGCTTCTCTAAGATCTCTACCATTAACGGGGATGCCGTTGCCAGGCCTGCTGTCGTCCATTTGACCTCGATAAACTAGTTGTTGTCTACTATTAAATAGATAAAAATCAGGAGTACAGGCTGCATCATAGGCTTTAGCGATCTCTTGAGTATCATCAAATAAATACGGAAATGTAAAATTGTATTTACGTGCCGTTTTCCACATAAGATCTGGTGCATCTTGAGGATAGTTTTCAATATCATTACTACTTATTGCTACAAAACCAAAACCTAATATGCGGTAATCATTAGCAATACGCACTATTTCATCAATCACATGAATTACAAATGGACAATGATTGCAAATAAACATAACTACTGTACCGCGCTCTCCCTGTACATCTTTTAGATGACAGAGTTGATTGGTAATACTGTCAATAAGGGTAAAATCCGGAGCGGTAGTTCCAAGAGGTAGCATATTGGAGGGAGTAGCAGCCATAGTTATATTTTAAAGAGTAATAGTCAACACACTATTAGTACAATTAATGGGATAAAAGTTACATAAAAAAAGCCCGCTTTAAGCGAGCTTTTTTTAATTCTTTTTCAAGTCTTAAGCTTCTACTGGGCTCTCTACTTCGGCAAGATAACGTTCTGCGTCTAGCGCTGCCATACAACCTGTACCTGCAGCAGTCACAGCTTGTCTATAAATTTTATCTTGTGCATCACCACTTGCAAACACACCCGGTTTATTGGTCTTACTAGAATCTGCTTGAGTAATGAGATAGCCGGTATCATCCATCTCAAGTTGTCCTTTAAAAATATCAGTATTTGGTTTATGACCAATAGCGATAAATAAGCCAGTAATTTCGATATCTGTTTTTTCTCCAGATTGATTATTCACCATACGTAAACCTTCAACCACTTGATCACCTAATACTTCGTCTACTTCAGTATTATATAATACTTTAATATTTTCTTTTGAATGAACCCTATGCTGCATTGCTTTGGAGGCACGCATATAATCTTTGCGCACTAACATGGTCACGCTACGGCAGATATTGGAAAGATAAGTAGCCTCTTCTGCTGCTGTATCACCAGCACCAACTATGGCAACATCTTGACCTTTATAAAAGAAGCCATCACAAACTGCACAGGCAGAAACTCCTCCTCCTCTTAGTTTTTGTTCAGAAGGTAATCCTAAATATTTAGCAGATGCTCCAGTTGATATAATTACAGTCTCTGCTTCGATTTGAGTAGAATTATCCACGGTTACTTTATGTATCCCGCCTGATTCATCACTTAAATCCACGGCCGTAACCATACCTATACGAACCTCAGTGCCAAATCTTTCTGCTTGTTGCTGCAATTGTACCATCATAGAAGGGCCGTCTATTCCTTCTGGATATCCAGGAAAGTTATCTACCTCAGTAGTTGTAGTTAATTGTCCTCCAGGTTCCATACCCGTATATACAACAGGTTTTAGATCTGCTCTTGATGCGTAAATCGCTGCCGTATATCCCGCAGGACCTGAGCCTATGATTAAACATTTTATGCGTTCTGTAGCCATTTTAGTTTTATTAGATTGTATTGTCTCTGTTTAGCATTTCTTGAAAGCGAAATTTTAAAATAAATGTCTACAAAAGTAGCATTTTACTGCAATTACTTATACTTTCATAAGCAAAAAACAATTACAAAGTTATGAACTAAATTTGAGTCTGAACAGCAAGCGAGCACGGCTTAAAATTTGTAAATAATAACTACATTAGGGCATAATTTAATTTAATGAAATATTACTTAAGCCTATGGGCTGCCTTGTCTTTATATCTATTGGGGTGCGCGCAGGAAACACGTCCTAATGACATTCTTATTGCTCCTAACACATCCTATACCTATGAAACGATAGTGCCAGAACTTATAAATCCTTGGGGGCTTGCGTTTTTACCAGATGGTTCTATGTTAATAACCGAAAAAAGCGGGGATATTATCCATTTTAAGGATGGCGAAAAAAGGGCAATAAAAGGAGCGCCAGAAGTGTTTACCAGAAATCAAGCAGGATTGATGGATGTTGCACTTCATCCAAATTATGCAAGTAATGCTTGGATTTACTTTACCTATTCATCTCCTGAAGGTGAAGGCCAAGGAGCCAATACTGCCTTAATGCGTGCACAACTAAAAGGTGATGAATTGATTAACAAAGAGGTATTATACAAGGCGACTCCAAACACTCGAAGTACACGACACTTTGGTTCTCGCATTGCATTTGACGCTAATAATTATGTATACTTTTCTATTGGTGATCGCGCAGATAGAGATATTAATCCACAAGATATTACCTTAGATGGAGGTAAAATTTATAGACTTCATGATGATGGTACTATACCCAAAGACAATCCTTTTGTAAAAGAAGATAATGCCAAAAAAGCCATTTATTCTTACGGTCATCGCAATCCACAAGGAATGGTAGCACACCCTAAAACTGGCACTATCTGGGTTCATGAACACGGCCCAAGAGGCGGTGATGAGATTAATGCGATTACCTCAGGAAAAAATTACGGATGGCCTATAATTTCGTATGGTATTAATTACAGTGGAACAAAATTTACAGACATTACCCAAAAAGATGGCATGCAACAACCTATTTATTATTGGGTGCCTTCTATTGCTCCTTGTGGAATGGCTTTTGGAAACGACGCTAAATACGATGAGTTTAATGGCAACATATTTGCTGGATCATTAAAGTTTCAATATTTAGAACGCCTTATACTTGAAAATGACCAAGTGGTGCGTAGAGAGAAATTATTGGAAAACATAGGACGTGTGCGTAATGTTGTTATGGGACCAGACGGCTATGTTTATGTGGGTGTAGAAGGAAAAGGAATTTTAAAATTAGTAAAATTGTGAAAGCAATACTTATATACATAGGATTAGGTCTTTTAGTTTTTAATACCCCTATAGATAACTCATACTCCTATCAAGATGCACTAGCCCAGAGTATAGAACGAGGCACAATGTTGTATGAAGAATACTGCATACAATGTCATTTAGGAGCTGGAGAAGGGGTGCCTAATGCTTTCCCGCCTTTGGCAAAATCCGATTGGTTGTTGCCAGAGAAACGCATAGATGCCATAAGAGTAGTAAAATATGGACA
Source organism: uncultured Flavobacteriaceae bacterium (assembly GCA_964504555.1). Lineage (GTDB taxonomy): Bacteria > Bacteroidota > Bacteroidia > Flavobacteriales > Flavobacteriaceae > Dokdonia. Next base: position 37,303 of record CAZDFA010000008.1, read on the forward strand.
GCAGGGTAAAATTCTGGTAAATGGCAAACCTTATAATAATGTTATGAATAGTCTGGACCTATATGATGATGAAGTTGCTGATGTTATGAACTACATTCTTAACAATTGGGGAAATAGCAGTGATAAAATGGTAACTGAGGATGAGGTTAAAGGGATTACTAAAGAATAACTTCTAGAAAAGGGTGGTTATTTTGAAAATTTTATACGTTGCAAAACATAAAATTTGATAAACGTTTCGTCTTAATTACTCAAAAAAGATCTAATTAACACAATAATAATTAATTACCTTATTTTTTTTGTAAAATATTCTTAAAACTTATTTTTTGGACTCTCTATACGATCATATTGGTAATACAGATATTTATCTGATTGATCAGATTATGAAAGGGCGCTACAATCAGGGCGAGCGAATTTTTGATGCTGGTTGTAGAGAAGGACGTAATTTGCATTGGTTTTTTCAAAACCATTTTGACATTTATGGAGTCGATACAGATGACGAAGCTTTGAAACTAGCACGCGAGACCTACTCTGCTTCTACGAAAAATTTCTCCGCGCAAAACCTAGAAAAGCTTGATTTCAAATCCAATTACTTTGATCATACTATCTGTGCCGCCGTTTTGCATTTTGCGCACAGCACAGAGCATTTTAAACAGCTTTTCGCCGAATTAATAAGGGTTACCAAAAAGGGAGGTTCTCTTTTTATTCGAATGGCTTCAACTATAGGAAATCCAGGTTACTTTAAGGCTTTGGAAAATGGCAGGTATCTTCTTGCTGATGAAACAGAGCGATTTCTATTAACCCCTAAACTGATTTCAGAATTACAAGAAACATATACTTTCAAATTTTTAGAATTAGTTAAGACAACAAATGTTCAGAATTTGAGATATATGACTACTTTAGTGATTGAAAAGTAAATTTCTTGAACTATGCGCTTGATCCTAATCTTTTTCTTTTTTACAACCGGAATATGGGCTCAAAATGATGATGCTAGAATTACTGAAGTAGATTTTAGAGGAAAATATCAAAGTGATGAGTATACCGTAAATATTACTATTAGTAGCCCTGATACGGGGTGTAATCAATATGCAGATTGGTGGGAGGTTGTTACCACCGAAGGTAAACTCATATACCGCCGTATTCTCGCACATAGTCACGTGACTGAGCAACCTTTTACCCGCGGTGCTTCTGGAGTAGAATTAAAACGAGATCAAGAAGTATACATTAGAGTGCATATGAACAACACAGGGTATAGCAACTTAGGATACTCTGGCAGTATTGCCAATACTTTTACAGCTTCTGAAATCCCTGAAAATTTTGCGCTCGATCTAGCTAAAGTGAAACCGCTACCTAAAGGATGTGCTTTTTAGTTTATGAAAGTCTGTGTTACTGGAGCCAATAGCCTTCTGGGAACCAATCTCATTGAGCTTTTACTCACTAAAGGATATGAGGTCACAGGTATGCTTCGCACACCTTCCAAATTTGTATTAGACCCTCATCCTAATCTAAAGTTAGTGCAGGGGGATGTACGAGTTAAAACAGGGTTAAATAAAATTCTGGTAAATCAAGATGCTGTTATTCATACCGCAGCAATTACGGCTCCTAATTTAAAAAAGTACAAGACATATCATGATGTTAACACCATAGGCACCCAAAATATTTTGGAAGTTGCACATCTGGCTGGTGTAAAAAAATTCATCTATGTGAGCACGGCAAACTCTTTTGGTCACGGAAGCAAAGCACAACCCGGCACAGAAGAATTACCGCCTCGATCACCATTTTCTAAAGGCCTATATGCTAGAAGTAAGTTAGCTGCAGAACATATTGTTAGATCCTATTCAAACAAGATGCATATTGCTATTGCCAATCCTACTTTTATGATTGGCAGGTATGATACCAAACCTAGTTCTGGCGTAGTCTTACTGATGGCTAACAAACGAATATTATTCCACCCTAGAGGTGGAAAGAACTTTGTTAACGTTGCAGACGTTGTACAAGGTGTGCTTACTATTCTAGAAAAAGGAACAAATGGTAGGGCTTATTTGTTATGCAATGAAAACCTGTACTACGGGGAGTTTTTTAGAAAAGTAAAAAGTCAATTAGAAAAGCCTCAACTACTTATTCCCATTCCAAAAATAGTATTGCTAATAGCAGGTTGCGTAGGTAGTCTACTCCATAAAATAGGTGTCAATTCCCCCATCACTTTGAATACAGCCCGTATCCTAAATATTGCTAACCACTACACAGCTCGTCGAGCCAAAGATGAATTGGGTATTAAATTCACTCCAATAGAAGAAGGTATCTCAGATGCCATTGCCTGGTTTAAACTAAAAGAGTAAAACCTTCGGTTATGTCTTTTTTGTTTTCTGCCTAGATCGAAAAGCAAGCTTTTCTCTTGTTAGAAAACAAAAAGCTGAACAAAATCGTTCAGCTTTTATGGTCGGGTAGAGAGGATTCGAACCTCCGATCTCTGGTCCCCCAGACCAGCACTTTAACCGGACTAAGCTACTACCCGAGTCTAGTAAAACAGTTTAATAGCCAGCAAATATACTAGTAATTCGTCAAAATAATTAGGCTTTAAATGAGCTAACTCAATCAAATTTCTAATACATATTTTCTACTTTTGAATTGTATGCTTGTACTAGGTATTGCAGGAGGAACTGCCTGTGGAAAAACAACTTTTGTTAATCAACTTATCAAGGATCTGGATAAAGATATCACACTTTTGTCACAGGATGATTACTACCCCGATTTAAGCCATTTATCCTATGAAGAACGCGTTCGTATTAATTTTGATCATCCAGATTCCATAGATTTTGATTTATTAGCTCAACAATTAGCCACGTTAAAAGAAGGTAAATCAATAAAAAAACCCAACTACTCCTTTGTTGATCATAATAGGATGCCCGCTACCACTACCCTATCGCCAACAACTATTATTATAGTAGAAGGAATCCTCATATTTTCACAAGAATCATTACGTAAATTGTTAGATCTTAATATCTTCATTCAAGCCGATGCCGATATCCGTTTTATAAGACGATTAAATAGAGATTTAAAAGAACGAGGTAGAGATCTTAATGAAATCTGCTCTAGGTATATAGAGACCTTAAAACCGATGCATGATAAATATATACAGCCTTCAAAAGCCTATGCAGATCTAGTAATCACTAACAATGACTCAAATCCTTTTAATATGGATGAGACATTACAATTAATTAAGTCACATTCCTAAGCCTTTTTAGTATCTTCGTTGTTGTGGGCATAAAAGGTAAGATTCAAAAAATTAAAGAAAAAAATAAGCCCCTCGGCATACTGTTGCAAGGATTAATTTCACCATATATATTGATTGCAATTATTTTCATT
>CAZDFA010000009.1:0-40211 GCA_964504555.1 uncultured Flavobacteriaceae bacterium
TGATGGCAAATCTTTGCAAAATTTTCAAAAAATTAAAGGATTTGATATAAAATAACATGTAAAACATTTAATATATAAGAGATGTGTTAAATATTCATGAAATTCTGTATCTTTGCAGACTAAAAAATTCTAAGAATAAATTGTATGAGAAAAATTTACCAATTTTTTTTAGCCCTATTAGGTGTAGTTGTTTTTTCAACAACCAATGCTCAAGACTATTCAAGTCTTATTGAGCAACACCTAAACACCAATAGAGCATCTATGGGTTTAACCCAAGAAGATGTTTCTGATGTTGTTGTGATTGACCAAGTCTTTACCCAGCATAATAGAACCACAAGTGTATACGCTGTACAGCGTCATAATGGGATTGAAATTTACAATGCGATTGCAAATTTTGCTATAAAAGATAATCAAGTAGTGTATTTCTCTAATAGTTTATCTTCTAACATTGTTTCTCGTGTAAATACAGTTAGCCCATCTTTGACTGCAGTTCAAGCAGCCCAAGCAGCGGCTAATGCTTTGGGACTGGGATCGGCTACTTTTTCTATTGAAAATGCGATTTCTAACCAACAATTTGTTTTAAATACTGGTGGAGTCTCTCAGGAAAATGTAAATATAAAACTCGTTTTCACTGAATTTGAAGATGCACTTCGACTAGCTTGGGATCTTGATATTCTTACTTTGGATAATAACAATTGGTTTAGTGTTCGAGTAGACGCAACCAATGGAACTATTCTGAATCAAGGCGATTGGATAGTTAGCTGTAATTTTGGAGATCATGAGCACCTAAGCGCACAAGATCACGTTGATGCGCATCAAACGGGTTTTGGTTTTAGGAACGAAGCAACTCCGGCCTTGGTTGGAGCAGGAGAAACGTATAATGTATATCCGTTACCTATTGAAAGTCCAAATCATGGAGATCGGGCTATTGTTACAGAACCACAAGATTTGGTAGCTTCTCCTTTTGGATGGCACGATACTGATGGTGCTGATGGTGCTGATTTTACCATCACCCGTGGTAATAATGTTTGGGCGCAGGAAGATACTAATGGGAATAATGGTGTAGGAACTTCTCCTGATGGAGGATCGGAGTTAACATTTGATTTCCCTTTTGATAACGAAATAGATGCGGCTAATTTTATACCTGCTGCAACAACAAATTTATTTTATTGGAATAATGTTATTCACGATATTTTTTATCATTATGGTTTTGATGAAGCCAGTGGTAACTTTCAAGAAAACAATTATGGTAATGGAGGAAGTTCAAGTGACTCTGTAGATGCCGATTCTCAAGATGGTAGTGGTACAAATAATGCAAATTTTGGAACTCCGCCAGATGGGCAGAATCCTAGAATGCAAATGTTCCTATGGACCTCGAGACCACCAACACCAAATGTTGCCACTATTGCCAGTGGGGATTTGGCTGGAGATTATGATATAACAAATGCTGTTTTTGGCCCAGGATGGCCTGCAGGTGGACTTGTGGAAGGTAGTTTAGTTTTAGCTTTAGATAATGATACTACTGGAGATGAAAATGATGCTTGTGATCCACTTACTAATGCAGCCGATTTTGGCGGTTCAATCGCGGTTATTAGAAGAGGTACTTGTCCTTTTGTTCAAAAGGTAGAAACAGCAGAAGCTGCCGGAGCTATTGCTGTGATCATTGTAAATAATGTTGCAGATGCACCCATTGATTTAGGAGGAGATGGACCAGGTGTTGGGATACCATCTGGAATGGTTTCTCAAGCAGATGGAGAAGCAATAATAACAGCTTTAGAGAATGGAGGTGATATTTCAATTTCTATTTTAGGTGGAGATCAAGCCAGATTGGATAGTGATTTTGATAATCTAGTAATTGGTCACGAGTATGGACATGGTATATCAACACGTCTAACAGGAGGTCGCTTTAATTCGGGTTGTTTGCAAGATGCAGAAGGTGGTGGAATGGGAGAAGGATGGTCTGATTATATTGGACTCATGCTTACTATGGATGAAGATGATACTGCAGAAGAAGGCAGAGGTGTTGGTACATATGTAATAAATGAAGGTACTGGAGGGTTAGGAATACGGCCTAGACGTTACAGTACTAATTTTGCACTAAACGATTTAACATTTGACGACGTTTCTGATGCTACGAACATTTCTCAACCTCACGGCATAGGGACGGTTTGGGCAACTATGCTTTGGGATATGACTTGGGCATTAATAGATGAATATGGTTTTGATTCCGATTTATATAATGGTACAGGTGGTAACAACTTGGCGTTGCAATTAGTTGTAGATGGTATGAAGTTACAACCTTGTAATCCTGGATTCATTACAGCAAGAGATGGTATTCTTGCCGCTGTAGATATTAATGAACAAATAACAGATGAAGAGCGAGATTTCGTGCGTTGTACAGTATGGGGTGCCTTTGCAAATCGCGGCGCTGGCTTTAGTGCCTCTCAAGGTAGCTCGGCAAGTCGTTTTGACCAAGTAGAAGCTTTTGACATGCCTCCAAACGATATTCTTAACTGTGATGAAGTATTGAGTGTAGATGATGCGAGTCTAGAAAGTGCTTTCTCTGTATATCCTAATCCTTCAAACGGTCAGATGACCATTAGTGTTAATGGAACATTTGGTGAGGGTCAAATAACTATAGTAGATATTAACGGTAGAGTTGTATATACGCAAGATGCCTTATTAGAAGGAAATATTACCGTTGATGCTGCTGCATTGCGAACGGGTATTTATATTATGAGTATTACTACTGCTACTAATATCGTTACTAACAAATTAGTAATAGAGTAGGGAGGAAACTATTCCTTAAAAGATTAAGTTAAGTAAAGGAGTACTATTTAGTACTCCTTTTTTTTATGATATCTGTTATAGTGTTGGTAATTGATCTGATTGAAATGCCTGCTTCTTCTTGTAATTCATCAATAGTTCCGTGTTCTATAAATTTATCGGGGATGCCTAGACGATTAATTCTTCCTTTATACTTTTTGGCATAAGCATAATCTGTAATACTACTACCTAAACCTCCTTTTATTGTTCCGTCTTCTATAGTAATTAGTACGTTACATTGATCAAAAATATGATCAAGAAGTACTGTGTCCAGGGGTTTGAGAAACCCCATATCATACAAGCCTATGGCTTCTTCAAATTGATCAATAGCCTCTTTGGCATTATGCAGTATAGTGCCTATTGTGAGAACAGCAATGTGTTTTCCCTCATATACAGTTAGACCTTTGCCTATTTGAATTTTAGAGAATTCCTGTTTCCATTTAAGAGTGACACCGCTACCGCGAGGATACCGTATAGCAATGGGATGATCTATGCCTAATTGTACGGTATAAAGCATATTGCGAAGTTGTATTTCATCGCTTGGTGCGAAAATATGGAGATTGGGAATACAATTTAAATATGCCAAATCAAAAACACCATGATGTGTAGCACCATCTTGGCCAACTAGCCCCGCGCGATCTAAGCAGAAAATGACAGGTAAATTCTGTAAAGCGACATCGTGGATGACCTGATCATATGCGCGTTGTAAAAATGTAGAATATATATTGCAATATACCATATAACCATCTGTGGCCATGCCAGCAGCTAGGGTGACGGCATGTTGTTCGGCGATGCCTACATCAAAAGCGCGATCAGGAAAGGCATCCATCATATACTTCAAAGAACTACCTGTAGGCATGGCAGGAGTAATTCCAATAATCTTTTTATTTTTCTTAGCCAGTTCCACAAGAGTATGCCCAAATACATCCTGATATTTTGGTGGCTCAGCTATATAGGGCTTCTTTACAAGTTCTCCAGTGTTGGCATCAAATTTACCTGGCGCATGGTATTTTACCTGATCTTTTTCGGCTTGAGCCAGACCTTTTCCCTTGGTAGTAATAACATGTAATAATTTGGGTCCTTTTTTAGCTTTTAGTTCATTAAATATGCCAATAAGTTGTTCCAAATCATGACCATCTACAGGGCCGTAATAACCTAAATTAAGCGCTTCAAATAGGTTTTCTTCTCGTGCTGATCCCTTCTTTACAGTGGTTAAATATTTTTTTAGAGCCCCGACGCTAGGGTCAATGCCAATGGCATTATCGTTAAGAATAATCAACAAATTAGCATTGGTCACACCAGTGTGATTGAGTCCTTCAAAGGCCATACCACTGGCAATAGATGCATCACCTACAATTGCAATATGTTGACGATCATACTCTCCTTTAAGATTGGCCGCTAGAGACATACCTAAAGCCGCCGAAATAGCAGTACTACTATGACCTACTCCAAATGTATCATAGATGCTTTCAGTACGCTTTGGGAAACCGCTAATACCGCCTTTTTGTCTATTGGTGTGGAAAGTATCCTTTCTTCCAGTTAAGATCTTGTGGCCATAAGCTTGATGCCCTACATCCCATACCAGTTTATCTTTAGGTGTATTAAAAACATAGTGTAAAGCAATTGTCAACTCAACAACACCAAGACTTGCGCCTAGATGTCCTTCTTTAACCGCTACAATACCTATTATAAAATCGCGAAGTTCTTGAGCAACTTTAGGTAGTATCTCCTTATTTAGTTGACGAAGATCATTAGGAGATGTAATACGTGATAGCAAGTCTTTTGACATAAAACAAAGGTACAGTATGAAGTTGTATTTTTGATGACAAGCGTATGGATTCAATACTTACATCATATGATGATGCTTACTTCATGAAAAAGGCATTAGCGGAAGCTAAACTAGCTATGGAAACTGGTGAAGTACCCGTTGGTGCAGTAATCGTAACCCATCAAACTATAATTGCTAGAAGTCATAATCTAACAGAATTGCTCAATGATGTTACTGCTCATGCAGAAATGCAAGCAATAACGTCGGCAGCAAATTACTTGGGAGGTAAATATTTACACGATTGTACTTTATATGTTACATTGGAGCCGTGTCAAATGTGCGCAGGTGCCTTATATTGGAGCCAGATTGGCAAAGTGGTTTTTGGTGCTTCTGACCCGAAGCGTGGTTTTCAAGTGCTTGGCACAAGCTTACATCCAAAGACCAAAGTTGTATCTGGAGTGCTGGCAGCCCAATGTGAGTACCTACTAAAAGAATTTTTTGCTAATAAAAGAAAATAAAAAGGCTCACTAATTAGCGAGCCTGTAATCGTAAAAAAATTATATATATGGGCTACAGCGCACGTACTTGTGTCGCTGTCAAACCTTTTCTTCCTTCTTCTTCTACGTATTCAACACGGTCTCCTTGGTTAAGTGTGTTGCCATTTAGACCGGTTACATGAACAAAGATATCTTTGCCCGTTTCATCATTAGTTATAAACCCATAACCTTTTGATTCGTTAAAAAACTTTACTGTTCCTTCCATGAAATAAAAATTAATAAGACACAAAAGTACGCCTTTATTCTGGGCAATATGTAAATAAATTGTTATTTAATTAAAGACAAGGGTTTAAACTAAAGGTCTTTTTTCTTAGTATATGCTCTCATTTTCTCAATATTTTCTTTTGTAAGCATATAATTTTTGACGTCTCTGTTTTTCCATCTATGGTAGATAAACAAAGGCATCCAAACAAAAAAGCCTAAGGCGATGGAGCTGCCTATCAGCTTGTGTCCAAACGACACGTGTTCAGTCTCTAAAATAAATAGACCGCTAATTAATGATACCAACAAAAGGGGTGAGCTGAGGATTAATGTCCAACGTCTAAGTTTATACATTTAGCTTTAAATTAAGCTCATTGAGTTGTTCAGAATCAATGTTGGCAGGGGCGTCAATCATAACGTCGCGACCGCTATTATTTTTTGGAAATGCAATAAAATCTCGTATGGTTTCTTGTCCTCCTAATATAGAAACTAGCCTATCCAACCCAAAAGCAATACCGCCATGTGGGGGTGCTCCATATTCAAAAGCGTCCATTAAAAAGCCAAATTGCGCCTTAGCTTCATCAGTAGAAAAGCCTAAATGATCGAGCATTAAAGCCTGTGTAGCTTTATCATGAATACGTATAGAGCCTCCGCCAATTTCATTGCCATTTAACACAAGATCGTAGGCGTTTGCTTTTACTGACCTAGGATCTGTCTCCAATAATTCTAGTTGACCTGGTTTTGGCGAGGTAAATGGATGATGCATTGCATGATAGCGCTGGGTATCTTCATCCCATTCTAGTAAGGGGAAATCTAGTACCCACAAAGGTGCAAATTCATCAGATTTTCGCAAACCTAAGCGTTCTGCCAGTTCCATACGCAGAGCGCTAAGTTGTGGTCTAACAGTATGAGTATCTCCTGAAAGAATACATAGTAAATCTCCTGGTTTGCCGCCTAAACAATCTGCCCAATTTTTTAGATCTGTTTGATCGTAAAATTTATCTACAGACGATTTGAAGCTACCATCTTCATTGCAACGTACGTAGATCATGCCCTTGGCACCTACCTGTGGTCGTTTAACCCAATCAATGAGTTTGTCTATTTCTTTTCGCGTATGCGTATTTCCACCAGGAACAGCTATTCCAACTACAAGCTGGGCGCTATTAAATACATTAAAGTCTTTGTGCTGTGCAATATCATTTAGACTGCCAAACTCCATCCCAAAACGAATATCTGGCTTGTCATTTCCGTATCGTTCCATAGCCTCATCATAGGTCATTCTAGGGAAAGTGCCTGTATCTATATTGTGCAATTCTTTGATTAAATGACTAGTTAATCCTTCAAAAGTATTTAGGATATCTTCCTGTTCTACAAAAGCCATCTCACAGTCTATCTGCGTAAATTCTGGCTGTCGGTCAGCACGAAGATCTTCATCTCTAAAGCACTTTACGATCTGGAAGTATTTATCCATACCTCCAACCATAAGCAATTGCTTAAAAGTTTGTGGAGATTGTGGGAGCGCATAAAATTGACCTTCATTCATTCTGGAAGGCACAACAAAATCTCGCGCACCTTCTGGGGTTGATTTTATCAGGTATGGTGTTTCTACCTCAATAAACCCTTGATTAGAGAGGTATTTTCTAACTTCAATTGCAACTTTATGCCTAAATATTAGATTGTCTTTTACTGGATTGCGGCGTATGTCCAGGTAGCGGTATTTCATACGTAAATCTTCACCGCCATCAGTTTCATCTTCTATAGTAAAAGGAGGTGTTTGGGAAGCATTAAGGATATCTAATTTTGTTACGAGAATTTCAATATCACCAGTTGGCATATTGCTGTTTTTGGACTCCCGTTCAATCACGGAACCTTCTACCTGAATAACAAATTCTCGACCGAGAGTTTTGGAGCGTTCTAGAAGTTCTGGAGCAGTACGCGACTCATCAAAAACAAGCTGAATTATACCGTATCTATCTCTAAGAAGTACCCAATTGAGCACACCTTTATCTCTAACGCGTTGCACCCAACCAGAAAGCGTGACTTTTTCTCCGATATTACCTACTCTTAGTTCGCCATTAGTATGACTTCTATACATGTCTTGTTGAATTTAGGTTGCAAAAATACGAGTTGCAGTAAGAATATAAATCTATAACAGAATTTTCCTAATAAAGAATATAACTGCTCAATGAGACTTCTGTTGAATAAAGTAACCCCCTACTTCTTATTGGCTTCTTTAATATACTTCTCAAGAGCCATTGTCATTGAAGGTGTTTCTGGTGTAGGGGCTTGAATATTAATATTTAATCCAGCCTCATTTGCTGCTTTAATCGTTGAATTTCCAAATGCAGCTATACGAGTATTATTTTGTTGGAAGTTGGGGAAGTTCTCAAACAGGGATTGAATTCCACTAGGGCTAAAAAAGACCAAGACATCATAGAAGACATTTTCTAGATGAGATAAATCACTAACTACAGTGCGGTAAAAGGTTCCTTGTTTCCAATTGACACCTAAATCATCTAAGGTTTCAGGCACAGTAGGCTTTAATTTATCTGAAGACGGTAATAGAAAGGACTCGGTTTTGTACTTTTTTATGATGGGAGCCATTTCGGCAAAGGTGCGCTTACCAACGTAAATTTTACGTTTTCTATATACCACATATTTCTGCAAATAATAGGCCACTGCCTCACTTTGACAGAAGTATTTCATAGTGTCTGGCACCTTGAAACGCATTTCTTCAGCAAGTCTAAAGTAATGATCTACAGCGTTTCTACTTGTAAGAATAATAGCCGTAAAATCATTCAGATCAATTTTTTGTAACCTAACTTCTTTACTATTTACCCCTTCGACGTGAATAAAGGGTATGAAGTCTATTTTAACGCGTTGCTTCTGCTCTAATTCAAAATATGGAGAATTTTCAACTTTAGGTTCTGGCTGCGATACTAAAATAGTCTTCACTTTCATATACACTGCTTTTAGGTAGCTTATTTTCCTATAAAAGCACCTTATAAAGAATATAATAGGGCGCTAATTCGAGTGCGCAAAAATACAAAATAAAATATAATGGATGACTAATAAGAATATCTTTGTATTGGACTATAATTTTAAGTATAAAAAAGACCAATCCAAGCACCGAAATCCAAAGAACTATACCTTCTAAAAAAGATAGGTCAATTGGGGTATATTGAAAAAAGGCTATTATGCAGAATGCCAGTAGGCATAGGTAATTCACATAGATTATACGATGTCTATGATAGGGCATTGAAAGTGCTCTAAAATTTAGTATATATCCTATGAGCCAGACTATCGCATACTTGACAATAATAAATACCATGTAAAACAAAAAATAAGAACCTAAACGCCAAAAATCAACCGTTTGGAAGGTAATTTGCTTCTGATACAGAATAAACAGTATCAAAGGAATGATCAAAAATTGTACTAGGTGAAGTATATTGTCAAATAGGCGTGCCCGCTTTTCACGACGCTCTAAGGTGTTAAAGTATTTTTCGGTAAAGGCTAGTGAAGCAAAGGCTATAAATTGTTGAGGGTTAAGTAAGCGCAGAAAAGTAATTAACGCTACAATGCCCAAACTAATGAGTGTAAACCAATCTTGAGAAATAAGTGTTCTTAAAGTACCTTCCAACAATAGTTATTTAAATACTAAAAATACTATAAATTGTATATAAACCGAGTCTTAATTGAATTATGCTACATTACAAAATACCTACATTTGTTATAAAGTTGTTTGCATGGCAGACGCATTAGTCATTATTCCTACATACAATGAAATTGAGAATATAGATCGTCTCGTGCGAAATGTATTTGCGTTACAACGACCTTTTCATATACTCGTGGTAGATGACAATTCTCCTGATGGGACTGCCAAAGCAGTGGGAGCAATTAAAGAGGATTTTCCTGATCAGCTTTTTTTATTGAGCCGTGAAGGGAAACAAGGCCTGGGTACAGCTTATATCGATGGATTTAAATGGGCGTTAAATCGAGAATACACGTTCATTTTTGAAATGGATGCTGATTTTTCACACAATCCAAATGATCTTATACGTTTGTATAATGCTTGTGCTAAAAATGATGCAGATCTGGCGATAGGATCGCGCTATGTTACAGGAGTAAATGTAGTTAATTGGCCGATGGGTCGTGTGTTACTATCTTGGGGAGCCTCAAAATATGTGCGGTTAATTACAGGAATGCGCATTCACGATACAACTGCGGGTTTTGTATGCTATCATCGCGAAATATTGCAAGCTATAGATATAGATAGCATTCAATTTGTTGGATATGCTTTTCAAATTGAAATGAAATATAAAGCCTACAGGAAAGGTTTTAATATAGTAGAAGTCCCCGTTGTATTTACCGATAGGACTAAAGGAGAAAGTAAAATGAGTAAAGGAATTATCTCTGAAGCGATTTTTGGCATTATTAAAATGAGATTACAATCATTATTTATAAAGGACTAATATCTAGAATGAAAAAAATACTAATCAAAGATGCACAACTAGTAAATGACGGGGAAATAATAAGTGCCGATGTGCTTGTCATAGACGGGATTATTGAAGAGATTGCACCAAGTATAAGCCCTAAAACTAGTGACGTCCAAATTGTTTATGCAGAAGGGAAGCACCTCCTACCAGGGGTGATTGATGATCAAGTTCATTTTAGAGAACCAGGCCTAACACATAAAGCTAGTATTGCTACAGAATCCAGAGCAGCAGTGGCTGGAGGCATTACTTCTTTTATAGAAATGCCTAATACCAAGCCTCAAACCACCACCATTGAAAAGCTTGAAGATAAATTTGATATCGCTGCTAAAAATTCAGTTGCGAATTACTCCTTTATGTTTGGAGGTACAAATGACAATCTTGACGAAATTCTAAAAATAGATAAAACCAAAGTTGCAGGCTTAAAGCTTTTTTTAGGAAGTTCTACGGGGAATATGTTGGTAGATAACGAAGCTGTTTTAGAAAAAATATTTTCCTCTACAGATTTAATTATCTCAGTTCATTGTGAAGATGAAGCCACTATTAAAGAAAACCTGGCCATTTATGAAGAATGCTATGGCGACGATATACCCGTTCATTTTCATCCCATAATTCGAAGTGAGGAGGCCTGTTATATTTCCTCTTCAAAGGCAATTGAATTAGCAAAAAAAACTGGAGCGCGACTGCACGTATTTCATTTGTCTACGGCTAAGGAAATGGAATTGTTTACCAATAAAATCCCGCTGGCTGAAAAAAAGATTACTGCAGAAGCGTGTATTCATCATATGTGGTTCTCAGACAAAGATTATGAGAGTAAGGGTACACATATTAAATGGAATCCTGCGGTTAAAACCAGCCAAGATCGTGACGCCATTTTTCAGGCACTTTTAGATGATAAAATAGATGTAATCGCTACAGATCATGCACCACATACCCTTGAAGAAAAAAACCAACCATATACCAAAGCACCAAGTGGAGGGCCATTAGTACAACATGCATTACCGGCTATGCTGGAGTTTTATCATCAAGGAAAAATCACTTTAGAAAAGATTGTAGAAAAAATGTGTCACAATCCCGCTATTTTATTTCAAGTAGCTCAACGCGGATTTATTAGAAAAGGATATAAGGCCGACCTCGTTCTAGTAGATCTCAATGCACCTTGGACGGTTCAAAAAGAAAATTTACTTTACAAATGCGGTTGGTCGCCTTTTGAAGAAACCACCTTTAAATCTAGGGTGACGCACACCTTTGTAAATGGAAATCTAGCTTACACTAATTTCAAGGTTCAAGAAGAAGTTTATAGTGAACGATTAACATTTGATAGATGAGATTTTATATAGGTACCATACTAAGTATGCTAACTTTATTAGTTGGTTGTCAGGATATAGAGCGAATCAAAAAACCAGATGATCTTATTGGGACAGAAACTATGGAGGAGATTTTGTTTGATTTGGCCATTGTCAGTGCTGCTAGAGGTATGAACCCGCAAAAAATGGTTCAAAAAAAGATAAAACCAGAAACCTATGTATTTGAAAAGTATAATATCGATAGCCTTCAATTTGCTACTAGTACCAATTACTATGCAACAGACTTAGAAAAATATGGTGCAATGTATAGAAAGGTTCAAGAACGCATAGACACTTTGCACACCTTTCATGATAATGTATATAAAGCAGATAAAAAAATGAAGGATTCCATAAAAAAAATTGAAGCCGAGGAGCGCAAAAAACGCCAGGATAGTCTCAAGACTAAAAACGGTGATTCCTTGAATAAGGATAAAGGTCTGCGTGTGACCCCAGCATTCCTCCAACGGCAATTAGATACTACTGCAGTGTTTTAAAATGTTTGGTAACACGCGCTATTGTTTCATCTAAGGGAGTAGCCTTATAATTAAAAGTTGCCTCGCAACGGGTTTGGTCATAAAGAGTAGATTCTGTTATGCTTAGAGCTACAGCTTTCGTTAATTTACGCTTACGCGAAAAAATTCCACTGATCACATCCATTTTTACTGTTAGATGTAGTATGAACTTACTTAGTTTTTTTCTTGGTATTTTTACTCCTAGATTTTGGGCAATACTACTAAGAATTTTGGCATAAGAGGCATTATTTCCTGCTACTATGTATCGTTTTTGGCCGAAGTTCTCTTGCATTCCTTGGATCATTAGATGAACCACATCCTTTACATCAACAAAAGCAGTTGAACCTTTAGGGCAATACACCATTCCTTGTAGAATTCTAGAAAATAATTGCCCACTCCCTTTAGTATAATCTCCTTCCCCTAGGATAACTCCAGGATTAAAAATAGTCACATCTAGACCTTCTTGTGTACCGCGCCATGCTTCCATTTCGGCACCATATTTACTTATACCATAAACAGAATTTTGGGCATTGGGATCCCAATGATTGTCTTCGTTTATGGGGTTATTGGGTAGTTTAGACAAGGTGGCAATAGAACTTAAATAACACAATTTGGAAACCTTATTACTCATACATAAGTTCACAATGTTGGCAGTGCCTTCTACATTGGTTTTGCGCAAGTTTCGGGCTTGATAGGGATCAAAAGAAA
The DNA here is from genome assembly GCA_964504555.1 of uncultured Flavobacteriaceae bacterium. GTDB lineage: Bacteria > Bacteroidota > Bacteroidia > Flavobacteriales > Flavobacteriaceae > Dokdonia. The sequence goes on from CAZDFA010000009.1 coordinate 12,412, forward strand.
TTAAACCTGCACAATGATATACTTGAGTAACTCTTTCAAAAGCAGTTGAGAGTTGGGAAATATCAGTAAGATCAGCTTGTATCCATTCAATTTTAGGGAAACGATCGTCAGCTTTGGCGTATGCAAAAAATTTAACGACTTCATTGACTTTGTCTTGGCTGCGGTAAATAGCACGTAAACCCGCATCTTGTATTGATAACTCAAGTAGTAAATGCCTGCCGACTAAACCTGTCCCACCAGTGACTAAAATCATGTGATAAATATACGTACATTGAAATCGAAGACGAAATCAAAATCAAATACTGAAAACGATTACTATTAACAATTAACCTACTAACAAAGTAACTCGGTAACTCCGAACTCCGAACTCCGAACTCCGAACTCCGAACTCCGAACTCCGAACTCCGAACCATATTCCTATCTTTGTGCCGCTTTAAATTATGGCGATGATTAAAAATTTTGTCGAAGAGCTTACCTGGCGTGGGATGATTCACGATAGTATGCCTAAAACTGAAGAGCATCTCAACGAAACGATGCGCAGTGCCTATGTAGGTTTTGACCCTACGGCAGACTCCCTACATATTGGTAATTTGGTTCCTATAATGTTGCTAGCCCATTTTCAACGTTGTGGTCATAAGCCATTTGCTTTAGTTGGCGGAGCTACAGGTATGATTGGGGACCCTTCAGGAAAGTCTAGTGAACGTAATCTTCTAGATGAGCCCACCTTAAGACATAATCAAGAATGTGTCAAAAATCAATTAGCTCATTTTCTAGATTTTAAATCTGGCAAGGCTAATGCAGCCATAATGGTCAATAATTATGACTGGATGAAGGATTTTTCATTCCTTGATTTTATCAGAGATGTTGGCAAGCACATTACTGTAAATTATATGATGGCTAAAGATTCAGTAAAAAACAGGATTTCTGGTGAATCTACAGAAGGTATGTCTTTTACAGAGTTTACCTACCAACTCGTGCAAGGCTATGATTTTTTGCATTTATATAAAGAAGCCAATTGCAGTTTGCAAATGGGAGGTAGTGACCAATGGGGTAATATCACGACAGGTACCGAACTGATTCGTCGCATTTCGGGCGGAAAAGGCTATGCCTTGACCTGCCCATTAATTACCAAGTCTGATGGATCAAAGTTTGGAAAGAGCGAAGGAGGCAATGTATGGTTGGATGCTAAGCGCACCTCGCCATATAAATTCTATCAATATTGGCTCAATACTGGTGATGAAGATGCAGCCAAATACATTAAGATTTTCACCTTTTTGAATAAAGTCGAAATCGATCAAATCATTACAGACCATCAAGGTGTAGAACACCAAAAAGGATTACAAAAACGATTGGCAAAAGAGGTTACTATAACCGTTCACGGAGAAGAAGCTTTCGCTAAAGCGAAAGAAGCTTCTGAAATATTGTTTAGCAAAACCGCTGCTGAGGAGATTAAAAAAATAGATGAAGAAACTTTTTTAAACATTTTTGAAGGAGTGCCGCAAGCACAAGTTGCTCGTGATTTGGTGAATGAAGGTTTAGACATGATAAGTGCTCTGGCCGATAAAACCAATTTTTTGAAATCTAATGGTGAAGCCCGACGAGCGCTTAAAGAAAATTCGGTTTCAGTAAACTTTCAAAAAGTGGTAGAGGATTTCAAAATTCAAGAAAGTGATTTAATCAACAACAAGTTTGTATTGCTGCAACGCGGTAAAAAGAATAAGTTTTTGATTGAGGTGATTGACTAAATAGACTTCCTTATGGCGGCCCAAAGTCGCTGAGAGGGATTTAATATTTTCAAGCTTACTTTTTAGTTCATTTTTGCTTTTGCACTTTGGAGACTTAGCCTTAAAAAAAACTCACTCAACCTTCACTCGTAATCCCTCGCTATGACTGATAAACTCCGGAGCATACATACTCTGTATGGTACTTATGCCATTACTCATATCCCCAGCATTATTGACGCGTAGGTCATATTCAAACACATAAATTCCTTTTGGAAGGTAATCAAAAAAGAAATTGGTGGCCGCATCCTTAGTGCTTTCATAATAACCTAAGCCGTCCTGCCATTTGTACTGTGATAGCACATTAATAGGTTCAAAACCAGCAGCACGCATATCTTTGAGATGAATAAACTCCATCGCACGATCACTGCGCAGCTCAATACGTACACGGACTAAGTCGCCAACCTTTAGTTGGGTAGATGAGGTGATTTCGGAAATTTCTTCGCCTTTGTCGGTATTTTTCTTAAGGAAGAGTTTTTTCTTGAGTTGTAAAGGAGTTTCTGCACTGGTGATTTTATCTAAATCCTCAAAGTATTGCCAATACAATCCGCCCCAGGCGATACCTTTATCCTTTTTTGTGATAGTCACTTCGGCCATTTGGGGGGTGATTTTTGGACCAGACCAGAAGGTTTTGTAATATCCTGTTCCTGCTTCTACTTGCACATCTTCCAGTTGGGAAGGAGAGAAAGATTTGTCGCCAATAGTTACATCTACCATATCGGTCACAGATAACCAATCACTGCCTTGCAGCAATAAGGCGTAAACAGCTTCAGTAGTAGCTTTAGTGGTTTTCCATCGGTTAGTCTGCTTGTTTTTAAGCAACCAAATTTTAAGGTTGTCTATGGTTTGCATACTATCGGGATTAATTTCGGCGAAAGCCTCAATAAGCAAGGCTTGCGTTTCTATAGGAGCTTGATGCCAAAACCATGAACCGGTGTTTTCTTTCCAGTACATACCCAATTCTTCAGAAGTAATACTGGTCTCTTTTAAGGAAGCCAGAATTTTGGAAGCCATAGTAGTATCCGCTGCTCGATGCATAATAAGTGCCATCAAACCTTTGGCGTATAAACTGCGCGCCAACCAATATTTTTTAATTTGACCATAGTAATAATTGGCGATTTCCTGAACCTCTTTAGAATGTTTTATATCTGGATAAAAGCTACGCATATACAAATAATGCAATTGGGTGTAGCTCAAATGATCTTGGTTCAAATCTACCTCTCTATACTTTTGGAGTTCTCTGTATTCTTTTACAAATTGCCTATCTAGATAATTAATGGCGTTTTGCAACATTGCCTTATCACCTGATGCTACATTTAGTTTATCAAGATGACCAAAGCCGGTAGCGATATGTTGGGTGACCCATCTGTTACCACGACCACCTTTAAACCAAGGCCAGGAACCTTCACTTAGTTGGTTGCTTTTTAATTTTCTCAGTGCGTCATTTAATTCTGAAGTCATTTTATTGAGATCAAACAACAAGGCAATGCGCTTTTTTTGTTGGCTTTCACTTTGGGCATCACGCAGCCAAGGTGTTTCCTGTATGAGAATATTTTTGAGCTCCTCATTCTTCTCCAAATTGCTCAATAACGCATCACTATTTTTCCATTGGTTAAACACTTCCTGTATGCGTGGATTGAAATTAGCAATATGACTGGCCAATGCATTGGCATAGTATTTAGAAAATGTTTGCTCATTACAATCATAGGGATATTCCATTAGGTAGGGTAGTGCTTGTACGGCATACCAGGCAGGATTGGAGGTCATTTCTAGGGTGAGCTTATGATGTTTTAAGGAGCTAGAGGTAGTGTTTTTGAGTTTGTCTAGCGTAAAAGTTTTAGTCTGATTACTACGCACCCACATTGGCAATGTTTCTGTCACTAGCATACGATTAGAGAGCACGGGTAAGGCATTTTGCTCCCCATCACTATAATCTCCAGCCCTAGCCAATATCTTGTATTGAACTGCTTGAACGGTATTAGGAATGTGTAATTCCCAGGATACTTGGGTATTGCCAGTTGCGTCAACAGTAAAGGCTCTTTCTGGCGCATTGGTTATCAAATTAGTGCTAATGTCTTCACCAGAAACGGCATCAGTCAATACCAGTTTGGCAAAACCTGAGAGTGCTTTATCTGTAAGATTGGAAATTTTAGAACTAATGGTGATTTGATCTCCTTCTCGTAAAAAACGCGGTGCATTGGGCACCACAGAAAGCTCTTTTTGAGTAACTGCTGTTAAGGTTTGTGTTGTGCTATGCAATTCTTTGGTATGTGCCAATAGTTGCAATTTCCATTGGGTTAAAGCCTCTGGTGTGGTAAAACTAAAACTCACATTGCCTGCTGCATCTGTTGCCAATTGGGGAAAGAAAAAAGCGGTTTCCTGTAAATTTTTGCGAATGTTGATGTTGGAGAAGTCGGGTTTTTGTGTAGTACTGTTTTTATCAATGTCTTCTTGATTACTTTCAGGAAAACCTTCTATTCCATAATCTGATTCATCTTCTAGTACAACTTCATCAAGTTCTGTTTCTCCTTGAATAAATAACTCTGATTCTGCAGCACTTACAGGCGCACTCACGGACTTTTGTTTTCTTCTAACAATTTCTAGAGCAAGTCCAGATGCTCTACCACTCAAAAGGCGGGGATACTTATTTTTTGAAAAATTCAATCCAAACCAATTAAATTCATCATATCGTCTTTCATAAAAAGAAGTGTAATTAAATGGTGTTTTATATACATTAAAACCATTTGTGCCAAAAGCTTGTTGGGCAGTATATCTATGGTAATTATAATAGGTTGGTTTTAGGATAGGATAAAAACCCCAACTATGCGATTTAAATTGATCAAGGGAAGCATCATACATACTAGCCAGTAGCTCTGCACTTACCTGATCACCTTTCGGTCCTTTTACTTTAAAAGTCCAGGTTTCATTGGGAGTTCCAGGTTGTAGTTTATCTCTAAACGTGAGGGTTTCAATTTCTAAATCTGTTTTAGGATAGGGAACAGCTATTGCTACTGACCCGCCTTGAAAATGGTTAAATGCAGCATAAGTATAATGCACCACAAAGCCGCCAATGTCATCTTTAGTAACAGGTATGCTAATGTTTTGTTTTGAATTATTCAGTCTAACCACCAGTGTGTTTATGACTTTATGATTTTTTTCAACAGCAATAGTCACTGCAATATCCTGAGCAGCAGATGCAACGGTAACAACTGCATTATCATTGGGGGCATACTGGTCTTTGTCTATATTAATTGAAAACAGTTCATTGTCAGCTAGGCTGTTATCCCGTTTGCTAAACAAGGTAAACCGAGCTTCATCCTTTACATCCTGTCCAAATTTGTCTTTCGCCTCAGCGACAATAAGGTATTTACCCGATTGCCACTTTTTAAGGGATTTAACCTCAATTTCTTTGCTGTTAGCTGTATTGTAGGCTGTTTCAAAAACTACCTCGCCTTTTTCCCATAATAAGGGGTTGACCTCATTTGCATATGCCTCGTTGGGGAATTGGGCCTTAAAGGCTTCTTTTGTGAGCAAAGGCAAGTCTGGGGCTTCCCAAGGTCTTGGACGCAATACGGTGCCTGGCGCCTGTAGCTTGTATATTTTCAGGCTGCCTGCAGAAGGCACAAATTCCCCATTTAGGTTTTTAGTGTCAAGAGTAAGGCTTGTTTTTTTATCGTCCTTATTAATGCGGTCGGCAACTGTAATACTGGTTGTCAATGCATGATATCCCACCTTGACGATAGTTGTTGAGCTTCGGGTTTCTCCATTAATATCGGTAACATCGGCAGTGACTTCATAATTAAATACTGGAAGATTCTTTTTGTCAACCGATGTATCAGGAATGGCTTTGAAAGTGATATCAAATTCGCCTTTATCATTCGTGGTTGTTTCACCAAAAGTAATCTCTTGACTTTCGGAGTAGAAATTAGGGTAATACCAACGGTACCAACTAGGATATTGAACATTTCGCTTTACGCGAAAAACAACTTTGCCATCACTAATACTTGTCCCTGAAAAAGCCAAAGCCTTACCCGAAATCTTGACACTGTCGTTTACTTGGTAAGTTTCGGTTATAGGGATAAAGGTGGTTTCAAACTTAGGTCGTTTGTACTCTTCTACCGAAAAATAGGTGTTTTGGGTTCTGTGAAGTTCGTTTTCAACAGCGATGGAATATTGACCATTTAGTCCGCCATTGGGTAATATAAATTCTGCAGAAAAAGAACCATAGTCATTTGTAGTGAGATTGAGTTCAGATAATTTTTCTCTGTTGGTATTATATAATAGGACTTTTACTTTTTTGCTAGGCATAACTGCTGACTTACCGATGTCTCTTTTGACTACAATTCCTTTAAAATATACCGTCTGGCTTGGGCGATATATACTTCGATCTGTAAATAGAAAGGTTTGGTATTGTGTTTCCAGCTTGTCTCCATAATATCTGTAATCCAAATGGCCGTTGTTGAAATACGCTTCATCATTTTTATAGTGTATCTCTAATGAGACATCTCTATACGCTCGATCATTGGAAGGTCGAGATAAGCGAATTTCCCCTTGCGCATCTGTAGTGAGATTTCTCCTTGTATTCTCATTATCGCGATAGTTCTTTTTATATTTTATGGTTAGTTGGGCATTGCTCACTGGAGCGCCGGTATTGCGATTAATGACCTGAAAAATATGGTTACTTTTATCAGCTTTAGTAACTACGGCAAGGTTAGTGACCTGTATAATTTTATGAGCCAGTTTAAAACGATCTTCATCTTTGGGTGTGCTAGTAATCAAATATGTACCATTGGCTAATTTGGGTATAACAACTTCTGTGGAGTGCGTTTGAAAATCATCCTTTTGTGGTAAGGAAACCTCCCATTGCTGTTGAGATTTAAGAGCTTTGATAAACTCCAGTTTTTCATTTTCTCGATAAACTTTTTGAAAAGCCATACGTTGCTGTTGGGTTACGGGATATACTGTAAAGTGGAGGTCCTTTATGTTTTTATAGCTTATTAGTACGCGCGAAGGTGTATTGAGTGGAATATGATTTTCTGCCGTAAGCTGAATGGAAGGTTGTAAAAGTTGCTCTTTGAGGCTTTGACACTGTATTGCTCCAGCACTTTCTGGATACTGAGTTATGGTACGTTCACAAAGTTCTAGGGCTTCCCTAAGTTTCCATTGAACTTCTGTATTAGTTTTTGGGTTGTATGCGAGTCCTTGTTTATGGTATAATTCTGCAATTCTATAGTTATATAAACCAGAAGTTTCATGCCCTTGACTTCTTGCTAATTCGCTTTGTAGAGTGGCAAGATATACTTGATCTATGGCAGGAAAAACAGCATTTTCTTTTACATATTGGAGACGTGCTATATTAAGTTGTTCTAACGCATAGGGCGCTGCATCATTGACATGAAACTTTGTTAACCCCTGATAAATTTTTAATGCATTAAACGGCAAAGAAGCGGTATCCTTAATCTCCAGTTGTAGTTTTTCAAATTGTACTGCTGGGGCAAGAATATCAGGGTTATCAATCTTAAAAGCATAAGCAGGTTTGCTAATGCTATTTTCTGGAGTTTTATAAAATTCTAATGCATTATGACTTAAAAAGTCGAAAAGGGTTGGACGGTATTTTTTAGAATCTTTTCTATGATCTAGTATGACATCAAAAGTAGCTAGATCTTCTTGTTGCAATAAGAAAGCACTTTCTAAAGAGGCTTGAAAATAAGTGTCTATTTCGGCAAAAAGTGTTTCTAAATCCCAGGTTCTAAAATCGGTGGCATCTACTTTTTCAGTAGATGTACTGCGGTTGTAAAACTGCCATCTGTGTTGATTAAAGTATTGCCAGTATAAGTTAGCTAGGATATTTTGGAGGATATTCTTTTCGGGAAATTTGCTTGAGGCTATAGTAGTTTTAAAATCATTTACAATTGTAATTTGAGCATCTTCTTCAAGGATCAAAGCAAACTTGCTTTGAAACAACATGGTTTTGATTAATTGCGCACGATTATCGTCTTTTTGCGCCAATGTTTTGATTTCATTGACGACCTCAAGGGCAGATTTAGGAAGACCATCAACTTCTAATTGATCTACTCGATCCCAAAGGGATTGGTAATTATTAGGTTGTTGTGCCTGGGAGGTGGTTGCAAACAATAGGAGCATGGTGACTATGAAATACGATTTCATTGATACTGGTTTTGTGCCAAAGTAGGTTCAATATTCATTCCAATATATTCAAAATGAGTGATTGGTTACTTTGAATGCGTAAAGGTATCTTATTTTAAAGCGAAATAAATATAAGTTAAAATAAAGCGGGATGGGGGTGAATGGTTCTTACTGAAGAAATGAGAAAAGGTCTAAAAAAGCGAAAATCCCAGTTGGCAAAGATACCACACTAGGATTTTCTAACTAACTAACCAATCAATTATTAAATTCTTATTTACTTTTTTTATATTTTACTTTAGTCCAAGCAGCATCTGCTAGTCCTCTTAATTTTTCTGGATCTTCTGCAATCCACTTTTCAAGTGTATTGTTTCTTCCTGCGTTGTAAAATAAATACAACTTTCCATCTCGTATCTCATAGGTCTCTGGATTTACTTTGTACTTTTTACCTTTATATGCTATTGCATAGGCACAGTACCCACCATATTGTGGCAAAAACTCTTCTGGATTGGCTTTAAACTTTTCCAGATTTTCCTGAGAGACAAATTTGAATTTTGTTCCATCAAATTCATATACAAATTCATTACTACCCTCTTGAGGTGCATCTTCAAAGTAGGAAGTGATATCATAACCTGCTATTGCGAAGCCCTTCTTAACGTAATAATCTGTTTGCTGAGCATTGCTGTAAAAAAAACTAGTTAGGAGGAAAATGATTACTAAAGCATTCTTAAACATAACTGCAATTTTCACTTGCCCTAACTAGGTCGTCAAAAAATACGGGCATTACATGATTAACATATAATTAACAATTTAACTAAATAGCCAATAAATTGCAACCTCGAATGTCTGAATGATCAAAGCGCCCTTCGATAAGAAAGTTACTGACATCTAATTGCTTACCAATATCTTGGGTAGCGATAAATGCACAAGAGTGCATATTGCAAAGATCAATTATGTTAAGGCCACCTCTAGCTGGTCTTTGATGGATATAAAAGGGGTCTTCAGGGTCTCGAATAAAAATTTTCATCCAAGGAGGCGTACTAAAAACTCCATCACCTTTGGAGTAGGCTTGTGATAGTAATTCGGTCATACCATATTCACTATGTATGTGAGAAACACCAAAGCCTTTACAAAGCTGTTCATGTAGTTCTGACCTAACAAGTTCTTTGTGCCTCCCTTTCATTCCTCCCGTTTCCATAATTAAGGTGTGTTTTAGTTGCAATGGGTAGGTCGCCGCAAAGTCTAATAGGGCATATGAGACACCTAAGAGTAGTGTTTTCTGCCCACGCTCTTCTAGACGTAGTATAGTTTCGCGTAAAGCGAAGTGATCATGAAGAAAAAATCCGCTTTCCTGATGCCCGCTTTTTTTGATAAGCACATCTACCATATAGACCAATGAAGAGCCTTTACGTTCTAGATAGGATGGTAATAGTGCTAGAATCACATAATCTTCTATGGCGCCATATTCCAATTGGAAGTTAGTTAGAAAACTTTGCTCATATAATGAAGGGTCATGAACATAATGCTTACTGGTTTGACTACCTGTGGTGCCACTGCTTTCAAAACATAAGACAGATTCTAGGTAACTGCCTTTTGTGGTTACTTGATGGGTTTTAAAAAAATCTATAGGCAGGAAGGGAATATCGTCTGTAGTCTGCACATCACTAGGATGCCGGTACAACAAATCACAAAAGGAGCGGTAGGTGGTATTGTGTTCAAATTGATAGTTAAATAGTTCTAAGGCAAGCGCCTCAAATGAATCATTACTATTTATATTGAAAATGCTTTTTTGAACCATCATATTTAGATACTACCAAAGGTATTTAAAATGTGTTTGTATAAAACCAAAATAGCTGCTTTTTCATACAGGATATTTAACGCTTTAATAATATTGGAGAATCTAACTAGTTGAAATATTACATTTAATTTTAACCCAGTTAATAAACCAATACTACTAAGCTTATTTTTTGAAAAAGAAATAGTATCTTTCAATATCAACCAAAATCATGAAAAAAAAGGATATTAAAATATTGCTCGTTGATGATGAACCCGATATCTTGGAAATCATTGGGTACAATTTAAATAACGAAGGATATCAGATCATTACGGCAGAAAATGGCGTTGCTGCTGTAAAGCAGGCTAAAAAGCATAAACCTCAACTCATTATTTTGGATGTTATGATGCCTGAAATGGACGGCATTGAAGCCTGCGAACAAATACGACAGATTCCTGACTTGGCTGATACCGTAATTACCTTTTTAACAGCGCGCGGTGAAGACTATTCTCAACTAGCTGGTTTTGATGCAGGTGCAGATGATTATATAGCCAAGCCTGTGAAGCCCAAAGTGCTTATAAGCAAAGTAAAAGCACTGTTACGTAGATTCAAGGAGAAAGAAGTATCAGAAGATATTATCAAAATAGGCGACTTGGTTATTGATCGGGAGGAGTATAAAATTATAAAAGGAAAACATGATCTAGTACTTCCAAGAAAAGAATTTGAACTATTATCTTTACTCGCATCAAAACCCAATAAAGTTTTTAAACGCGAAGACATTTTGGATAGAGTATGGGGCAATGAAGTGGTTGTAGGAGGTCGCACTATTGATGTGCATATTCGAAAATTACGAGAAAAAATAGGCGATAAGAGCTTCAAAACTATCAAAGGTGTAGGATATAAGTTTGTAATATAATGAGTTATGCAAGGGGTAAATCTTCCTATCAATTTTCCTTAGTTACGACGCTATACATCAGTCTTTTATTTTTTATTTTCTTTTTAGGTTTCCAATTTTATCAAACTAAAACTATTGATTGGCCAATTACCATTGGACTAGTTATTTTGGTTTATATTTTGACATTGCCTGTGATCCATTTTAGAATGCAACTATATGTTTTTCAGAGTCTAAAGGAAATTTATGAAGATGTTGAGTTATTGGAGGAGACGGATTTAAAACCAGATCGGATTACCACAGATATGGAGTCTCTGACGCAAGAGGTAAAAGAATATGCGTCTCAAAGAAAACTAGAAATAGAATCACTGAAGGTACAGGAGTTATATCGTCGGGATTTTATTGGCAATATGGCTCATGAATTGAAAACACCACTATTCACCATTCAAGGATACATACTTACTCTATTAGATGGAGCTTTAAACGATAAACAAGTTCGAAAGAAATATTTACAACGTACAGATAAAGCTGTAGAACGCATGATTTTTTTGGTTAACGATCTTGATATGATTACCAAATTAAACACTGGAGATCTCAATTTGGATTTTGTTTATTTTGATATTATTAATATCATTAAAAATACCTTTGACTTTCTGGAAATGAAAGCAGCAATTAAAAATGTAACACTCACTTTTGATGTTGAATACAATCATCCTGTAATGGTAAATGGTGATGAAGAACGTATACAACAGTTGCTTACCAACCTGATTGAAAATTCAATTAAATATGGCAAGAAAGACGGCACTACGGAAGTAAGCATACAAGACTTGAGCGAGGAAAAGATTCTTGTTCGGGTTACTGATAATGGTGAAGGCATAGATGAGGAACATATCCCTCGATTATTCGAGCGTTTTTATCGGGTAGATAAAACCGGTAATAGAAAAGTAGGAGGTTCGGGATTAGGCCTGTCTATTGTTAAACATATTATTGAGGCGCACGAAGAGAAAATTTATGTTGAAAGTGAATTTGGAGTTGGATCGGAGTTTTCTTTTACCCTCGAAAAGGTTGAAGAAATTCCTTAGTTTTCCATCATAAGCTAAAGAATTAAATCCTTTGTATACAGTTACTTTTGCTAGTTTTTTAACTGTAAAGTTTTCTTGACTCGTATAAGGGATTATCCCTTTTTTATCTAGTCGTTTTGCAAGATACTCCTGTTCGGTTTGACCAGGTGTGGGTATAAAAAATGCTCTTTTTTCTAAGACAGCTAGATCGAGAATTGTAGTGTAGCCAGATCTAGAGATTATAAATTTAGAACTATTAATTGCAGCCTGCAAATCTCTTGAAGTAAGATAGTTTACTAGTGTCATATTGCCTTTAACCACGGGTTCTTCTTCGTCTGAAATTACACCACGAACAAGTAATACAGAGCCCTTGTACTTTTTAAGTTCCTTTTTAAGGATTTCTTCCAACTTGCTGCGCTGAGGTTCTGGTCCAGAGATCAAAGCAAGAACATTATAAGTGAAGGGCAAGTCTTCTTTTTGAAAACGACTTATAGGGCCAATATAGTTTATTGGAAATTTTAATGCTTTTGGATGACCCAGTTGCCCACTTAAGCCAGCTTTTTTATCTGCAACATCAGGAACCCAACATTCATCAAATTTTTTAATAAAAAATCGATGCATTTTAGTAGTTAACCACGTAGTACTTCCGCTTAATACATCTAGTTGATGTGTTATATAAACCGTAGGAACGCGTTTGGTGTACAATCCCAGTCTATTATCAGAAATAATCCCTGTAATATTATATTGAGTAATGAGTTTGTTTAAAACTCTATGTTCTTTTCTTATGGCTCTAAGTATACGTGGGCTCTGTTTGAGCATACTTTTTTTAAACGAATCCCCTTCACTAGCATATTCAATCTCATAGGGAGGGAGTACTACTAACTTTAAATTAGGAAATTCTTTACCTAATAATTGCAAAGCAGCACCATCACTTCCAATGATCACCTGATGCCCTACTTCAAGTAATTCCCTGATAATAGGAATGCATCGTGCGGCATGTCCTAAACCCCAATTCACAGGAGCTACCAATATGATAGATTGATTGTTCATAATGCAAAAATCCTTATCCAATAACTACTAAAAGTTTCCTTAATTTTACCAAAATATTAATTCATTTAGGTGGGAAGTAAGAATAAGCTTAAACGTTTTAGAGAAAATGATACATTTGCTAATGTTTTACAACCACAACGAAGCGATTTGCTTGATGGGCAATTTCAGCTGAAAGGTAATTGGAACAAAAACATTTTCAAAACGCAAAAACCTATTGTTCTAGAATTAGGTTGTGGAAAAGGGGAATATACTGTTGGTCTCGCTCAAAAATTCCCGGACAAAAATTTTGTTGGCATAGATATTAAAGGAGCCCGTTTTTGGCGCGGAGCCAAAACTGCCCTAGAAGAAAATCTGAATAATGTTGCATTTTTAAGAATGCAAATTGAATTGATTGAATACGCTTTCGAGAAAGCAGAAGTTTCCGAAATTTGGATCACTTTTCCTGATCCTCAAATCAAGTATAAACGAACCAAACACCGGCTCACCAACAGCGATTTTTTGCAGAAATATAAAAGGATATTGACTGCCGAAGGAGTCATCCATTTAAAAACCGACTCAGAGTTTATGCATGGTTATACCCTAGGGATTCTACACGGGGAGGGGCATGAGATTTTACATGCCAATCATGACGTATATAAAAATGAATATTCACCGGAAGAAGTGATTGAATTTCAGACCTTTTACGAAAATCAGTATTTAGAGCAAGGAAAACCAATTACTTATATTAAATTTAAAGTCTGTTAATACCTTAACTTGGAGACCACTAAACTGTTTATAATCACCTATTTTTCTGCTTGTGCATCTGTTCTTGTTCCAGGAATGATTAATATGTCTGTGGTAAAAACCTGTTTGGAGTATGGTAAGAAGAATGGTATTCTGGTGGCCTTAGGAGCTTCAGTCGTTGTTATATTCCAAGCTGTTATTGCAATTCTTTTAGCCAAGTATATTTTTGGTAATCCCTTTGTACGAATAGTCCTTTTACGTACTGGTCTCGTTATATTTTTAATAATGGCCATTTTCTTTTTTATAAAAGCTAGAAAAAGCAAATCACAAGTTACACGTATACCAAAGCATCCTGGAAGACGCAGTTTTGGCAAAGGAGTGATGCTTAGTATACTCAATATATTGCCAATACCTTTTTTTTGCGCTTTGGGTGCAGGGCTTAATGTTAGTGGTAAGGTAGAGTATGATTTGTTGGCAATAACCATTTTTGCTTTAGCCGCAGCATCAGGGACATTTACGGTGTTTTATGGCTATGTGTTGGGTTTCCAGAGAATAGAAAAAAAATCAACCTCTTTTGCCAAATATTCCAATTACTTCATGGGCTTTTTAATGCTAGTGTTGGTGCTTATAACTATGGTTAGAATACTCTATTTTGAATGAAATACTCCCAAGAGACCCAGAGTTTTTTTAATAAAGTATACGATGTAGTTCGTTTGATTCCTCATGGACGAATAAGTAGTTATGGTGCTATTGCTAATTATTTAGGAGGAAGTGCGCGTGTTGTGGGTTGGGCAATGAATGGATCTCACAGTCACCCTGATGTCCCAGCCCATCGTGTAGTAAATAGAGTTGGTCTACTTACGGGAAAACACCATTTCTCAAGCACCAGTTTGATGCAACAGCTCCTAGAAAGTGAAGATATTCAAGTTCAAGATGATCAAGTCGTCCAGTTCAAGGAACTCTTCTGGGATCCTGCTCAAGCCTTGAGATAATGAAGCGTTAAAGCACTTTTAAGACGGTTTAGTTTCCAATATTTACGACGTATCTTTGCATTTAAATTAAGTCTAAGTAAGGCTTTTAAGTTAATGTAGATTGTTGAGGTGTAAAGTATGAAGTTACAAAAAGAAGAAATTCGACAGGCTTTAAAAACCATCACCGCTCCCGGTGAAGGAGGTAACCTTGTTGATAGCGGCGCGGTTACTAATATAGTCACCTTTGCCGATGAGGTTATTGTAGATGTGGTAATAAAAAACCCGTCGCTTCAAGCCCGTGATAAAATGGAAGTGGAGATTGCAAAAGCTATTCATGTTCATGTTTTCGATAAAGCACAAGTCAAGGTAAATATCAAGGTAGATGCTTCTCAAAAACAAGATGCGACTACAACCATAAAAGGAAAGCCAATACCGGGGATTAAAAATATTATTGCAGTTGCCTCAGGTAAAGGTGGAGTAGGTAAATCTACTATAGCAGCAAATCTAGCAGTTACCTTGGCAGATATGGGTTTTAATGTTGGTCTTCTAGATGCCGATATTTATGGACCTTCTGCACCTATAATGTTTGATGTGGTCAGAGAGCGACCGTTGTCTGTTACGATGGATGGAAAGTCAAAAATGAAACCCGTAGAAAATCACGGGGTCAAAATCCTATCTATAGGATTCTTTACAAAACCAGATCAGGCAGTAGTTTGGCGTGGACCGATGGCTGCCAAAGCACTCAATCAGATGATATTTGATGCGGCTTGGGGAGAATTGGACTTCCTAATATTGGACTTACCTCCAGGCACAGGTGATATTCATTTGAGCATTATGCAGTCTTTACCTATTACGGGAGCTGTTGTAGTAAGTACGCCTCAAACCGTAGCATTAGCCGATGCCAAAAAAGGAGTAGCCATGTTCCAGCAAGAGAACATCAATGTTCCTGTATTGGGGATTGTAGAAAATATGGCCTATTTCACTCCAGAAGAATTGCCAAGCAACAAATACTATATTTTTGGTGAAGGTGGGGCTAAGTGGCTCGCACAAGATTTAGGAGTTCGTCTATTAGGTGAAATACCATTGGTACAGAGTGTGCGAGAAGCAGGAGATGCAGGTCACCCGGCAGCACTGCAAGAAAAAACACCAATTACAAAAGCATTTCAATCGCTTACACGCAATGTGGTAGAAGAAGTAGTTCGTCGCAATACAGATTTACCTCCTACAGAGGCTATAAAAATAACAACCATGGCAGGTTGTGCTGCTGTTAAAAATTAAAGTATGATAGATCAAGAATTGACACAAAAAGTAGAGGATGCCTTGGAGGAAATTCGACCGTTTCTTCAAAGTGATGGAGGTAATATTTCCCTATTAAGTATTGAAGAAGGAACTAGGGTGCATGTTCAATTAGAAGGCGCATGTGCTGGCTGTTCGGTCAATCAAATGACACTAAAAAGTGGTGTAGAAATGACCATAAAAAAACACGCGCCTCAGATAGAGGAAGTAATTAATGTAGAAGCTTAATTCACCAGGTTCCTAGCAAATCTTGATGAAGTAAAGGTTTTCGCTTACGCGGAAAAAGAATATGATCAAAACAGATATCCTTATTATAGGTGCCGGCCCTACTGGACTCTTTACCGTTTTTGAAGCTGGACTACTAAAATTAAAATGCCATTTAATTGATGCATTACCCCAACCAGGAGGTCAATGTACAGAGATTTATCCTAAAAAACCTATCTATGATATACCTGCCTTTCCTGAAATTCTGGCAGGTGATTTGGTAGATAATTTAATGCAGCAAATTGCGCCTTTTCAACCGGGTTTTACGCTTGGAGAACGGGCAGATACTATTGAGAAAACAGCTGATAATCAGTTTATAGTTACTACGAATAAAGGCACTCAACATCAAGCGCCTATCGTTGCCATTGCAGGTGGCTTGGGTAGTTTTGAACCCCGAAAACCCCAATTGGAAAAACTATCTTTCTATGAAGATAAGGGTGTAGAATATATTATTCGGGACCCTGAATTATATAGAAATAAAAAAGTGGTTATAGCTGGTGGTGGGGATAGTGCTTTAGATTGGGCCATCTTCTTAGCTGATGTTGCGAGTGAAGTAACCCTTGTGCACCGTCGTAATGAGTTTAGAGGCGCATTAGACAGTGTAGAAAAAGTACAAGAGCTTAAAAATTTTGGAAAAATAAACCTCATAACTCCTGCCGAGATTACCGCACTTACAGGAAAAGATAAACTTGAGTCTGTAACAATAACCAAAGTAGAAGAAACGCGTATTTTAGAGGTAGATCATTTTATTCCACTATTTGGTTTGGCTCCGAAATTGGGGCCTATTGCAGATTGGGGACTAGAAATAGAAAAAAACGCTATTAGTGTAGATAACACCCTAGACTATCAAACCAATATTCCAGGGATCTATGCTATTGGAGATGTAAATACATATCCTGGTAAATTAAAATTGATCTTATGTGGTTTTCATGAAGCTACCCTTATGTGTCAAAGTGCTTACAAACGCATTTTTCCAGACAAGCGTTATGTGATGAAATATACTACCGTTGGAGGAGTGACGGGATTTGACGGAAGCAAAAAAGAAGCTCCCAAAGCAGTGGTAAAAGCAATTGAATAATTAAATAGGTGGTTTAGATACCGCCCCGATCTATCGGGATCAGAATCGTTCAACCACAGCTAAGTAAAATACTTTCCCTATTGGAGAGGTGTTCAAAGTACAGAGAGCAATGGATATAAAAATTCATATAACAGATCGGGAAGGCGTTACTCATGAGGTAGACGCTCCAACTGATATGAATATGAATCTTATGGAAGTTGTTAGATCCTATGAATTAGCTCCAGAAGGAACCATTGGCATTTGTGGAGGATTGGCAATGTGTGCTTCATGCCAGTGCTATATTGAATCTGATCATATGCTAACCGAAAAGTCAGATGATGAAGATGCCATGCTGGCTGAAGCTTTTAATGTTGAAGAAAACAGCAGATTAGGTTGCCAAATACATATGCAGCCAGATTTAGAGGGACTTAAAGTAACTTTAGCTCCAGAGGAATAATGTTTATATATTATAATCGCTTAACTTTTCGGGTCCTTCAAGTAAAACACGAACAATTTGTAGAGTTCCGTTTTCATTGGTGGCAATATGCCATTTGATTAAAGAAATAGCACCATTTTCAATTTCTATCCCTGTAATACTACGGGGGTGAACGCAGCTACCATCATTAAAAAAGGGAATCTCACCAGGTTTTGGGAATCGAGGTCTATGAGTATGACCTATGATGGTCATGAGATTATTGTTTTCGGCAATCCATTTTTTCATACGGCGTTCTACCTTAATAAGTTCCCTGTAATTTTTTGCAGGACTCGTAGGGTCAGAAATACCAAAAATTTGTAGCGGTTTCCACAAAATGCGCACTAGAAAACGATTAAAGCGCCAACCGTGATAATTCATCCAATCTGCTTGATGACCGTGCGCTAAAAAGAGCTGTTGTTTCGTATCGCAATGCTCTAGGACAATGGCTTCCTCATACTCCATATTTTCAAATAGGATTTCATCCTTATTGATTTTGGGATTAAAATACGAGGATAAGTGTTCTTGAACATAACTTTTTTGACGATACACCATATCGTGATTGCCATAGATAAGGTGTAAGCGATCTGCATCATGAAATTTCTTATGTAATCGATACACATCTTTATGTGCATTGAAAATACTTTCAAAAGAACGGTTTTCCCAAAGCTCATCTCCATCTCCCAATTCAAAATAGGTAAACCCTTCCTTATAATAATGAGATAAAGCGCGAAAGTAAATATTTTCATTGCGAGCAAAATCATCGGCAAAACTTTTATCTCCACGATGACAGTCAGAGAAAAAAACCAACTTATCAGTATCACTAAAATGGACAAGTTTAGCTTTTTTATAAGCCCGATTGAGGCGCCTTCTGGAATTCATTATATAAAGATGATGAATAAATCTGAATCTTTGATCTTGATGCTTGACAAGAACTAGCTTACTTAAACGCATTCTCTCCAGTAATATCCAGTCCAGTGATAAGTAGATGAATATCGTGTGTGCCTTCATAGGTGATGACACTTTCTAGGTTCATCATATGACGCATGATAGAATATTCTCCAGTAATACCCATGCCACCTAAAATTTGCCTTGCTTCGCGTGCAATTTTTATAGCAATCTCTACATTATTACGCTTGGCCATGGATATTTGAGCAGAAGTCGCACGATCTTCATTTTTAAGCTCTCCCAAGCGCAAGGCTAAGAGTTGCGCTTTAGTAATTTCGGTAATCATTTCGGCCAACTTCTTTTGTTGTAGTTGAAAACCTGCAATCGGTCTGCCAAACTGTATGCGCTGTTTAGCATAGCGCAATGCAGTATCATAGCAGTCCATCGCCGCTCCAATAGCACCCCAGGAAATGCCATAACGTGCCGAATCTAAACAGCCCAAAGGAGCGCCGAGACCAGATTTATTAGGCAAGAGGTTTTCTTTAGGCACTTTTACATCCTGAAATATCAATTCACCAGTAGCACTTGCTCGCAACGACCATTTATTATGGGTTTCCGGAGTAGAAAATCCTTCCATACCGCGTTCTACGACTAACCCGTGAATGCGACCTTCTTCATTTTTTGCCCAAACCACTGCCACATCACAAAAGGGCGAATTGGAAATCCACAGTTTGGCGCCATTCAATAAGTAGTGATCGCCTTTATCTTTAAAATTGGTCACCATCCCGCCAGGATTTGAGCCATGATCCGGTTCTGTAAGTCCGAAAGAGCCCATCCATTCACCACTTGCTAATTTAGGCAGGTATTTTTTACGCTGGGCTTCGTTGCCATATTTCCAGATAGGGTACATCACCAATGATGATTGTACCGATGCTGTAGATCGCACTCCAGAATCACCCCGCTCTATCTCCTGCATAATCAGTCCATAGGAAATCTGATCCAAACCAGCGCCACCATATTCTACAGGAATATAAGGGCCAAATGCTCCAATTTCGGCCAAACCTGGAATAATAGACTTCGGGAATTCTGCCTTTTGCGCAGCTTCTTCAATAATTGGAGAAACATCTCGCTTTACCCAAGCACGTGCAGCATCACGAATGAGCTTATGTTCTTCGGTTAGGAGATCATCAAGATTATAGTAGTCTGGTGATTCAAATAAGTCTGGTTTCATTTCGTCATTTTTGTCTCTAACAAATTTAACGAAAACGACAGCATTACATCTTTAGATAAAAATTTTTTACTAGTGATTGGTACGCCACCGTATAAACATGCCTGCTTTTTTCTATTACAAGCTCCTGAATTTCTAGAGTAGGATGCTGCTTACGCGAAAATTGCATTAGACTTCTTTTGATGGGGGTGTTTTCCATTCCGCGAACGCGGGTAATGGCATTAGGGAATAAGTCAACTTCCGCCGCAAGGCTAAGAAATTCATCTTCGCGAGAATAGGGGATTATCGTTGCAAATTGTCCTGATTCATCCAAGAGATTTTTAGTGCAGTCCAGCAAAAGTGTAAAAGGCAGTGCATCCTCAAATCGTGCTAAATCTCTGGCGGCATCATTGCTCTTTTGGGTAGGCTCATAATAGGGGGGATTAGTAACGATGAGCTCATAGGTATCTTCCATTTCTGAGGCAAAATCAGAAATGTTAGCATGGTAGCAAAACAGCCTATCATTCCAAGGACTATTTTCAAAATTAATAGTGGCTTGTTCAAATGCATTTGGATCAAGTTCTACTGCATCTATTACTTCCGACTGGCTCCGTTGCGATAACTGCAGCGCTATAATCCCTGTGCCAGTGCCTATATCCAATATGCTATATGGTTTGTGAATTAGGGAAACCCAGGCTCCAAGAAGAACCCCATCTGTTCCAATTTTGGCAGCACATTGATCTTGAGCCACAGCAAACTGTTTAAATTGAAAGGGACTCATAAAATTGGATTTTGGAATTTGAGATTTTGGAATTTATTCTAAGTAAAGCTCAATCAATCCATCTGGTACCTCAAGCAAAATTTCCTTGGTATCCCGATTAACTTCCTTGATAAAATCGTCATTCATGGGTACGAGAACTTCTTTTCCGTCTCGATCTATTTCAAAAATTGCTTGGGCTGTGCTATCATTGACTCCGATTATCGTGCCAATAGAACCAAAATTGATATCTACAGCTTTGAAACCAATGATCTCGTGAAAATAGAAAGCATCTCCAGAGAGTTTGGGTAACAGCTCTAACGGAAGGTATAATGCTGCCCCAAGGAGATCTTCTGCATCTATTTCAGTATCTACATCTTCAAACTTTAGTCGAATGAGCGCCGACTTATGCATTTGCGCACGTTGCACAAAAAATGGAACCAGATTGGGAGGATACTCCACAAAAACTGATTCCATTGATGTGTATAATTCGGGTTCATCGGTATCTAGTTTAGCTAAAACCTCCCCTTTATAGCTGTATTTTCTGACGATCTTTCCAAGATAGAAACAGTCTTCTTTGGTCATTTCGTCAAAGCTGTGATTTACTCTTCACTATCCTTTGTGGCAGCGGTAACTGCTTCTTCTCCACCTGGAGCGTCTTCAGCATCAGGCACTACTTCAGGATCAGGAGCAACACGGGCGTCACTAACGGCTTTTTCTGTAGCAAGAGCATCTGCTTTGGCTTTATCTGCAGCTTTGACAAGTGAGTTCTTTTTGCTAGTAACTTTTGCTTCTTTTTCTGCTTCCCAAGCATTGAATTTTTCTTCAGCTTGCTCTTCAGTAAGGGCACCTTTGGCAACACCTCCTAAAAGGTGTTTTTTAAGTAAGACACCTTTGTAAGAAAGTAATCTTCTTGCCGTATCTGTAGGCTGTGCTCCATTTTGCAACCAAGTAACAGAATGGTCTACGTTAATATCTATAATTGCAGGATTGGTATTAGGATTATAGGTTCCTAATTTTTCTAGAAATTTACCATCTCTTTTGGCACGCGCATCTGCTGCTACTATCCAATAGAATGGTTTTCCCTTTTTTCCGTGTCTTTGTAATCTAATTTTTACTGGCATTTGAATTAATTTTAAAGGTACTCGACCTTGGTTTTAATTTATTTGAAGCGTGCAAAGATACTCCATTTAAGATCAAAATTGCACTAAGTATCTTCTTTTTATTACATTTGACTATCCTAACCTACCCCTTTTTACTTTAAGAAATGAAAAAAAACATATATCTTTTTGTTTTTTTTCTGGCAGTTTTAGGTTGTCAGGATATATTAAG
This sequence comes from uncultured Flavobacteriaceae bacterium, assembly GCA_964504555.1. Taxonomy (GTDB): domain Bacteria; phylum Bacteroidota; class Bacteroidia; order Flavobacteriales; family Flavobacteriaceae; genus Dokdonia. The sequence continues at coordinate 34,081 of CAZDFA010000009.1, forward strand.
GTTTGACTCTAACCTCCAAGCAGTTGTTCAAAATGACGAATTGTTTAGAGCAGCCCAACGCTTAGCTTTTATTCAAGAAGAAGATGGCCGTTTGATCATTGAAGGAACAGAAGGTGACAGGCGACTCACATTTAGCATAGCAACTTTTGATAGAGAAGAACTTGTCCTAGGTGGAGCCACTCATGATATAGATATCGCGACATATCAAGATCGTTCGGGAAATATATTTACTACAGACACCCCTCAGGCTAATGGTACTCTGAACTTGCGTTTTAATGGTGATAATTCAATAAGCGGTGAGTTTAATTTTTTAGGATTTAATATTGAGAGTGGAGATAGTCTGGTATTAAATAGAGGATTTGTTTTTAATATACCTATTGAAAGCGAGGCCGAAGAAGAAATTGAGATCACAGAAAATATGTTTGAAGCAACGGTGAACACAATCCCCTTTGAACCAAACTTTTTAGCTAGTGGCAATAATGGCTTGTCTATAATATCTGCCCAAACAAATATCACAACTATCATTTTACAATTTCCGCCAGATATTGCAATAGGAGAACATCCCTTATTATTGGGCACCGATGTGTTTGGTAGTTATACGGTTCAGGGAGAGACTTCTTTTTCTACTGAAGGCACGCTTATTATAGATATAAATGAGCAAGACTTTGTGATGGGAAGTTTTGATTTTACTACAAGTGCAGATTTCAATATTGTAGGTACCTTCTCGATCAATTTTTAGTTCTTTTTCAATAAATCTTCAATTGTTGTTTCTAGTTGATCAATAGTAATTGAGCTTAAACCGGTTGTGGAAAATGCAATGTCAGAATTTTGATCAATTACAATATGGGTTGGATATCCACCTACATTATATTCTTTAGCAATAGAATTACTGTTAGCAACGATTGTATAATCAAATTCTCTTTTTTTAAGAAAACTCTTAAGTTTTTGAGCGCTATCCAGCGCAAATCCGAGAAAAACAACCTCATCATTTTTGTGTTTCTCAACTAGTTCATTGAGGTCGGGCATTTCTTGTATACAAGGTTTACAGCCAATAAACCAGAAGTTTAAAACAACAACTTTTCCTTTAAGCTCGTCAAGTGTATAGGACTTCCCGTCTAAAGCACTAGCCGAAAATACCGGAGCAGCACCTTGATTTAGAGAGCCTTTATTGCGCCTACTTATTGCTGCTTTAATAGCATTTTGCTCTTCTAATGTAGCTTCCCTTAAGACTACTGCTTGAATGTTCTCCTCCTTATCTATATAAAATTCAGGAATAAAATCTCCAGAAGTAAATGCCTTAATCAAATCATTACCCCGTATTCTTTCTCTTTTATGATTATAGATAGGAATACTTTCACCATCCAATTGAACTGATTGGGTTTGAAGGATTTCATTATCCGTTTTTTTGAGCCCTTTTAAAATGTCAGCTTCTGCTTTTTGCGCAGTTACACTAAAAACACTAAAAGAAAATAATAGTGTGAGGGCAATAGTATAGAATTTCATAGCTGTTTGTTTTTAAATTTTCTCCTTTTACTATGAAATGAAAGGTAAGATAAATTTTAAACTAAGTTAGTGATCAAAAAATTAGTACTACTAGTTTATAATAGTTAATAAGTAAATGATTTATCAAAAAAGGGAATGTATTAAAATGTGTACTTTTCTTTCTCCAAAATCCTGATGCATGTATTTGATTTTTGATACGGAAACCACTGGTCTTCCAAGAGACTGGAATGCTCCTATTAGCGACAGTGACAATTGGCCTAGAGCCATACAAATCGCATGGCAATTGCACGATGCTATGGGGGAAATTATTGAGCATCAGGATTACCTGATAAAACCTGATGGCTTTGACATTCCTTATGATGCTGAACGTATTCATGGAATTTCCACCGCGCTGGCACAGCAAGGTGGATTGCCGCTAGTTGAGGTGTTAGAAAAATTTAATAGCGCTCTTGAAAAGACACAATTTGTAGTAGGGCAAAATGTAGGTTTTGATATTAATATAATGGGAGCGGAGTTTTATAGACTCCAATTGGCAAACCAACTACAGGATATATCTGTTTTGGATACCTGTACGGAGACCACTGCCACTTTATGCCAGATACCTGGTGGGCGTGGTGGCAAGTTCAAACTGCCTACCCTTACCGAACTCCATAAATACTTGTTTGGTACCGCTTTCGCGGAAGCGCATAACGCCACATCTGATGTAGAGGCAACAAGCCGTTGTTTCTTTGAGTTGGTGCGCAAGCGAATCTTTACTAAAGAAGAGCTAGATGTTTCTGCCGATTATTTTGAACAATTTGATCAAGTCCATCCGGCCCCAATTGCCCTTATTGGATTGGAGCATATCAATCTGAAAGAAGCTTCTGCGGCTATTGAAAAAGCAAATCAAAAGCAAGAAGCACCAAGTATCTCTCAGGCGGCTAAAACGGCTAATGAGCAGGCAATGGCAGCCGTGCGCTTTGCTCATTTGCACAACCACTCACAGTTTTCTATCCTACAGTCAACAGCAAGTGTGCAGGATTTGGTCAAAGCCGCAGCTAAAAACAAAATGGCAGGGGTAGCTATGACCGATACTGGAAATATGATGGGTGCTTTTCATTTTGTGAAAGCTGTCAAGGAGCATAATTTTTCTGCCAAGGCTGAGCGAGAAAAGGCTGCCAAAGAAGGGATAGAACCCGATTTAGTAGAAATGAAAGCCATCATTGGCTGTGAGTTTAATGTTTGTCAAGATCACACCAATAAAACTAAAAAAGACAATGGCTATCAGATAGTAATGCTAGCCAAAAACAAAAAGGGATATCACAATCTGGCTAAGATGGCGTCGATAGCCTTTACCGATGGGTTTTATTATGTGCCTAGAATTGACCGAAATGTAATATTGCAATATAAGGATGATGTGATAGTTCTTACAGGAAACTTATATGGGGAAGTTCCTAGTAAAGTATTGAATGTCGGTGAGAAGCAGGCCGAAGAAGCTTTGCTTTGGTGGAAAGAACAGTTTGGTGATGATTTATATATAGAGTTGATGCGTCATGGTCAGGAAGATGAAGATCGAGTAATGCCTGTACTGGTGGCATTTTCTCACAAACATACTATCAAAACAGTAGCTACCAATAATACCTTTTACATTGACAGGCAGGATGCCGATGCCCATGATATTCTTTTATGTGTAAAAGATGGAGAAAAAGTAGCCACTCCTAAAGGTCGCGGTCGTGGGTATCGTTATGGTCTGCCCAATCATGAATACTATTTCAAGAGTGCGCAGCAAATGAAAAGCCTGTTTAATGATCTACCAGAAGCGATTTATAATGTGCAGGAGATTATTGATAAGATTGAGTCCTTTGAGTTGGCCAGGGATGTACTGCTTCCCAATTTTGATATCCCCGATGAATTCTTTAACGCCGATGATAATCTTGATCAAGGTAAACGAGGTGAGAATGCTTACTTAAAACATTTGACCTATGAAGGAGCTAAAAAACGCTATGGCGAACTTACTCCTGAAATTACTGAGCGCATTGATTTTGAGCTGAGTGTTATAGAAAATACTGGTTATCCTGGTTATTTTTTGATTGTAGAAGATTTTATTAGAGAGGCTAGAAATATGGGTGTTTCTGTAGGTCCCGGACGTGGATCGGCAGCAGGAAGCGTAGTTGCCTATTGCCTTTGGATCACCAATATTGACCCGATAACATATGATTTGCTATTTGAGCGTTTTTTGAATCCAGACCGTATCAGTATGCCCGATATTGATATTGACTTTGATGACGAAGGGCGTGGCAAGGTGATGGATTATGTAATTCAAAAATATGGTGCCAATCAAGTGGCGCAGATAATCACCTATGGTACAATGGCTGCAAAATCTTCTATTCGAGATACGGCACGGGTATTGGATTTGCCATTAGGCGATGCAGATCGCATTGCCAAGCTTATCCCAACAATGAGCAAGCTCAATAAGATTTTTGGCAAGTCAGAACAAGAACTTAAAGGTAAATTTAGAGCAGAAGATTTATTAAAGGTGAATCAGCTGCTCAATCTTGCAGAAGGTGATGATCTGGAAGGTCAAACCGTAAGACAAGCACGCCAGTTGGAAGGCTCCTTACGCAATACGGGGATACACGCCTGTGGTGTCATTATTACTCCAGACGATATCACAAAATTCGTCCCTGTAGCCACGGCAAAAGATTCAGAACTCTATGTGACCCAGTTTGATAACTCTGTAGTAGAAGAAGCAGGACTACTAAAAATGGATTTCCTTGGTCTGAAAACCTTAACCTTAATTAAGGATACCGTCAAATTGGTAAAGTATAGGAATAATGTAGATCTTGATCCTGAAAACTTTCCACTAGATGATGATAAAACCTATGAACTTTTTCAACGGGGGGATACCATAGGAATATTCCAATATGAATCCCCTGGCATGCAAAAGCATATGCAAGCCCTAAAACCAACCGTTTTTGAAGATCTTATTGCAATGAATGCGCTTTACCGCCCAGGGCCAATGGAATATATTCCATCCTTCATTAGGCGTAAGCATGGGGAAGAAGCAATTGAGTACGATTTGCCTGCCATGGAGGAATATCTCAAAGAAACCTATGGGATAACTGTCTATCAAGAGCAGGTGATGCTACTGTCGCAAAAGTTGGCTGGATTTACTAAGGGTGAAGCAGATGTCTTGCGCAAGGCTATGGGTAAAAAACAAAAAGCCGTACTGGATAAGATGAAACCCAAATTTATCCAACAGGCATCAGAAAAAGGACATCCCGAAGATAAGCTGGAAAAAATATGGAAAGACTGGGAAGCCTTTGCTGCCTATGCCTTTAATAAATCGCACTCTACCTGTTATGCATGGATTGCCTATCAAACGGCTTATCTCAAGGCGCATTATCCTGCCGAATACCTGGCAGCGGTCTTGTCTAATAATATGAATGATATCAAACAGGTAACTTTCTTTATGGAAGAATGTCGCCGTATGGGACTCGAGGTATTAGGCCCTGATGTTAATGAATCCTTCCGCAAGTTTACGGTAAACGACAAAGGCGCAATTCGTTTTGGAATGGGCGCTGTAAAAGGATTGGGCACAGGTGCAGTCAAGACAATTGTTGAGCACCGAAAGGACGGCGCTTATAAATCGGTTTTTGATCTGGCCCGACGTGTTGATTTACGTGCTGCAAATAAAAAGGCATTTGAAAGCCTAGCACTAGCAGGTGGTTTTGATAGTTTTAGTGAAACGCATCGTGCACAATATTTCCACTCAGAAGGCGGTGAAGGTATTACCTTTCTCGAAAAAGCTCTGCGTTATGGTGCCAGATTTCAAGAAAATGAAAATAGTGCTCAGGTAAGCCTTTTTGGGGATTCTAGTGAAGTGCAAATACCAGAACCTGTTGTGCCTCCTTGCGAGCCCTGGGGTACGATGGAAAAACTAAAACAAGAAAAAGAAGTAGTAGGGATTTATATTTCAGGACATCCACTGGATGATTTCAAGTTAGAAATGGAAAATTTCTGCAATGCTAGTGTTGCTCATTTTCATAAAATAGGGGATTTTGTGAATCGCGAATTATCATTTGGAGGTGTTGTGACCGATGTAGAACATCGCATTTCTAAAAAAGGAACCGGATGGGCAGTATTTACCATAGAAGATTTTACAGATGCTTATGAGTTTAGAATGTTTGGAGAAGAGTATCTCAAATACCGACATTTTCTGATACATAATAATTTTATTCATCTGCGTGTTTTTATAAAAGAAGGTTGGGTGAATCGGGATACTGGGAAAAAGGGAGATCCACGTCCACAATTTAATAATATTCAGTTGCTGCAAGAGGTAATGGATACCCACGCTAAGAAGCTTACCATCAGCATTGATATTAATGAAGTAGCCGAAGCGCGTATTCAGGAAATCAAAAATATATTAGACCAACATAAAGGAGACGGGAAGTTGCATTTTCAGGTATTTGAACCACAATCTGAAGTACATATCAAAATGCCCAGTCGTAAGCAGAAAGTAAAAATCTCCCCAGAATTGTTAGAGGCTTTATCCGAACATACGGTGCATTATAAGGTGAATTAATAGTATAATAAATTGTATATCCGCAAGTAGTCCTAAAGTGAATTAATTTTCGTATATTCTATTG
>CAZDFA010000010.1:0-39183 GCA_964504555.1 uncultured Flavobacteriaceae bacterium
CTACGCTTTTCTGGAAATTCCTTAAGCGAAGAATTACATGCTCTAACACAAAAACTACATCATTTTAGAAACATTGTTGATGTCTTGGTACGATCAAAAATTTGGGCTCCAGGTTTAAAAGAATACATTGACGAAGAATTCGAAGGTTTAAACTTCTTTCATATGAAAGAATTCTATAAAGGCAAGTCCAAAATTGCACTAGAGTATATAGAAGAAAGTAATCGCTATGGGGAAATAGAAAGTCTCTACCTTGAAGCTAAGTCTCTTTTAATTAATGATCCTACTAAAAGTGAAGTAGGTCAATTTTCAAATCCACGCTTATATGATAAACGCATTTTACAAAAATGGGTAGAGCACAAATGTGGCTCTGGTCTATGGTACTTTTTTGGATACAAATATTCCAATTTTAAAGATGAACTTGAGGTAAGTAGAGTGTTTGAGCGACATGAAGAAAAAATACTTAGTAATGCTGTCCAGATAGATCTTAACAGGTATCAAAATATGGGTTTTAGTGAAGAGTTACTTTCAAAACTGGGAGAACAAATTTCTGAAGATGTTATCCCTAGATTGCATAGTTTAACACTTCAATCTCAAAGACAGATACCAGGTGTAATTAACACCACATATATTTTGCTTGTTTCGCTCACCGTTTTTGGTGTTTTTCAGCCACTGGCTGCTTTAATCCTTCAGCTTCCTGCGATTATAAGTTATATTACTTTAGGAATAGTTTTAGGGATTCTTCTTTTTATTGTTTTAAGTATTTATCCTTATGTAAGCCAGGAGGTAAATCCCGATCGTTAATGCTAAAGCATAAAGCATTAAGTTGATTTTATTAGTGTCTTATCACTTCGTTAATCTACTTTCCATTGTGCTTGCAAATAATTAAATTTGAGTTTTTGCTAAAAAATGGCTCAGGAGCGTGAACACATAGAAGTTTATGGTGCTAGAGCGCACAATCTTAAGAATATAGATGTGCGTATTCCAAGAGAAAAACTAGTGGTAATCACTGGTCTTTCAGGCAGTGGTAAGAGCTCTCTCGCCTTTGACACTATATATGCAGAAGGGCAGCGACGCTATATAGAAACCTTTTCCGCCTATGCTCGGCAATTTTTAGGAGGACTAGAACGTCCAGATGTAGATAAGATTGAAGGCCTTTCTCCTGTCATAGCTATAGAACAAAAGACAACTAGTAAAAGTCCACGTTCTACCGTCGGTACGATTACCGAAATCTATGACTTCTTAAGACTACTTTTCGCTCGTACGGCAGACGCCTACAGTTATAACACGGGTGAGCGTATGGTTAGTTATAGCGATGAACAAATTCAGAACCTAATAAAAGATACCTTCAAAGGCAAACGCATAAGTATTTTGGCTCCTATTGTACAATCCAGAAAAGGGCATTATCGAGAGCTTTTTGAACAAGTTGCCAAACAAGGCTTTGTAAAGGTGCGCGTTGATGGCGCTATCGAAAATCTGGTAAAAGGGATGAAAGTAGACCGATACAAAACCCATGATATAGAAATTGTGGTAGATCGGCTTGCAATTCCAGAATACATTGGTGAAGAAGAATTGAATAAACGCTTGCGCGAAAGCATAAACACGGCCATGTATCACGGTAATGATGTGCTAATGGTGTATGAAGAAGACTCACAAGCGGTTCGCTATTTTAGCCGAAACTTAATGTGTCCATCCTCAGGTATCTCCTACCCTAACCCAGAACCCAATAATTTTTCTTTCAATTCACCAAAGGGCGCTTGTCCCACTTGTAATGGTATAGGAGAACTCTATGTCGTCAACACACATAAGATTATTCCAGATCGCTCTAAATCAATCAAAGCAGGGGGGTTAGAGCCTCACGGATCTCATAAAAACAATTGGATTTTTAAACAATTGCAACTCATTGCCGAACGATTTGACTTTAAATTAACTGATCCTATTAAAGATATTCCGGAAGAAGCTTTGCATTTTATCTTAACTGGAGGAAAAGACACCTTTTCTGTTCAATCAAAATCGCTTGGGGTTACACGTGATTATAAGATTGAATTTGAAGGTGTGGCAACTTTTATTGAAAATACCTATAAAAACAGTGACTCATCTTCTCTAAAGCGTTGGGCAAAGGGTTATATGGATAAGGTATTATGTTCGCAATGTGATGGGTCTCGATTAAAAAAAGAATCACTGTATTTCAAACTAAATAAAAAAAATATTGCTGAGCTTTCTCAAATGGATATTGTCGAATTACAACAATGGTTCGAAAAACTTTCTAAAAAACTAAGTGAAAAGCAACTTAAGATTGGGAGTGAAATCATTAAAGAGATTCGCACAAGACTTCAATTTTTAGTAGATGTAGGTCTTACCTACTTGTCACTAAACAGAAGTTCAAAATCATTGTCTGGTGGAGAAGCACAACGCATTCGGTTAGCTACCCAAATTGGTTCGCAACTTGTTGGAGTACTTTATATACTTGATGAACCCAGTATTGGCTTGCATCAAAGAGACAACAAAAAGCTCATAAATTCACTCATTTCATTAAGGGATATTGGCAACTCAGTAATTGTTGTTGAACATGACAAGGATATGATTGAGCGTGCAGATCATGTTATTGATATTGGTCCCAGAGCAGGTAAATACGGTGGAGAAATAATTAGTACAGGTCATCCCAACTTACTAAATACTTGTGATACACTTACGGCCAAGTACTTAAGCGGGGTTTTAGAAATTCCAGTCCCAGAAAAAAGAAACCCTGGTAATGGAAAAACAATCCTTTTAAAAGGAGCTACTGGCAATAATCTCAAAGGAGTAGACCTTAAAATCCCATTAGGCAAAATGATTGCAGTTACGGGGGTTTCGGGTAGTGGCAAATCCACCCTTATTAATGAGACGCTTTATCCTATAATGAATGCCCATTATTTTAACGGTGTTAAAGAACCTATGCCATACAAGAGTATTAAAGGTTTAGAGCATTGTGATAAGGTAATTGATATTAATCAAACTCCCATAGGCCGTACTCCAAGGTCTAATCCAGCAACCTATACTGGTGCATTTAGCGAAATTAGAGCACTATTTTCAAAAGTGCCTGAAGCGTTAATTCGAGGATATAAGCCAGGTAGATTTAGTTTTAATGTAGCTGGCGGACGTTGTGAAACCTGTAAAGGTGGTGGACTTCGTGTTATTGAAATGAATTTTCTACCAGATGTATATGTGGCTTGTGAAACCTGTCAGGGAAAACGCTTTAACCGCGAGACTTTAGAAATACGATATAAAGGAAAATCTATTGCCGATGTCTTAAATATGACAATTAGAGAAGCTACAGATTTCTTTGAGCACATCCCTAAAATTTATAGAAAACTTAAAACCATAAAAGATGTAGGCCTGGGTTATATTACACTAGGACAACAATCTACAACACTGTCTGGAGGAGAAGCCCAGCGGATTAAATTAGCCACGGAGCTAAGTAAGAGAGATACGGGTAATACATTCTACATACTAGATGAGCCAACTACAGGTCTTCATTTTGAGGATATTCGGGTACTTATGGAAGTATTGACCAAATTGATAGATAAAGGAAATACCATTTTGATCATAGAGCACAATTTAGACGTCATAAAAATGGCAGATCATATAATAGACATAGGATATGAAGGTGGCAAAGGAGGTGGTGAGATAGTTGCTCAAGGAGCACCAGAAGAGCTCATCAAAGACAAAAAAAGTTATACCGCAAAGTACTTAAAAGAGGAATTACAACAATTAAAAACAGCATAACTACCATGGTTGAAGAACAAAGACACAAAGGATGGAATGAAATAAAAACCAATGACTCCTGGGCCATATTTAAAATAATGGGGGAATTTGTCAATGGTTTTGAGAAAATGAGTCGTATAGGGCCATGTGTTTCTATTTTCGGTAGTGCACGTACTAAACCTGATCAGAAGTATTACAAATTAGCAGTAAGTATTGCTAAGCGCATAGTTGAAAATGGTTATGGTGTAATTACAGGTGGTGGCCCTGGTATTATGGAAGCGGGTAATAAAGGAGCTCATTTAGGTGGCGGGACGTCAGTAGGCCTTAATATAGATTTACCTTTTGAACAACATGACAATCCTTTTATTGATAGTGATAAAAGTTTGGACTTTGATTATTTCTTTGTGAGAAAAGTAATGTTCGTCAAGTACTCACAAGGCTTTGTGGTTATGCCTGGAGGCTTTGGCACATTAGATGAACTTTTTGAAGCAATTACTTTAATACAAACTCATAAAATTCAAAAATTTCCAATAATACTTGTAGGGAAAGATTTTTGGGGAGGACTTATTGATTGGGTTAAAGAAACATTATTGTCTAAGTTTGGTAACATTAGTCCAGAAGATATTGATTTAATCCATCTTGTAGACACCGAAGAAGAAGTAATTGAGGTACTTAATAATTTCTATGAGCAATATAATTTAAGCCCCAATTTCTAAACGAAATTGCCTGCTATGAAAAGAAAATTATGTTTATCTATTTTAACCCTCTGTTTGGGTCTTCCAGCACAAACAGAGATTACTGCTGTATTTTACAATTTACATAATTATCCTACTACACCACCACTAAATAGAGAACAAATATCGGGGAATATATTTGAAGAATTGCAACCAGATATATTTATGGTTTGTGAGTTGAAGTCCAATGCAGGAAATGTTGAAATCCAAAATAACCCACTAGTTGATGTTTTTGTTTCACACCTAAAAGCGGGATCTACAGATACAGATCAAGCAATTAGATTGAGCATGATTGAAGATTTTGCAACCTACCTAGAAGATCAGGACTTAAACCAAAATAGCAATGTTATTTTTACCAGTAACCTAAACTTACGCTCTAGTGCAGAACAATCTAATCAATTTTTGCTTTTTAATACCAATATCCAATTTAAGGGCTCCATTGATTCACCAGGAAATTGGCATAATAATTCAATTCTTGCTTCCTTGCACACACAAAGTACACGTATTAGCAATGATCCATTTGATAATTTTGCTGCTGCTGGTCGTGTAGATGACAGATTTGATTTCATTCACCTATCTGAAAATATGTTAAATGAAGACAATCAAGTATCCTACATACCCAAAAGTTACGTAGCCGTAGGCAACAACGGCAACTGTTTCAATGACCGTATTGAAGATTCTGACTGCAGTGGCGTTTTTTCAACCTTTTCACGTGAACAGGTCTTTCTAATGAGTGATCACCTACCCGTATTGACCAGATTAGCGATTAATGATGAAGTGCTTTCAGTAGAAAATCAACAAGCAAATGCTACTTTGGCGCGATTTGTGAGCAGTAATATTGTAGGCGAAGATGAAGGCCAAGAAATCGCTTTCGCGAAAACAAATGAACTCCCAAAATCGGTTTCTATTTATGATCAAATAAGCAGAAGGGTAGGTATAGCAACAGTTCAAACAACAAACCTTCAAATTCCAATACAACAACTTGCAAGAGGAGTTTATTACATAACGCTCTACGGCCAATCAGCTGAAATAATAAAGTTTATAAAGACACGTTGAGATTTGGCCGAAATATTAGTACTTATATTGTTATCCTGTTAGGAACAGGTTTTTCGTTTGCACAAAACAATATACGAGTTACAGCCCAGCTCATTCCTGAAGATCGAGCAATAGATATGAATACAACTATTGCTTATAAAAACACATCTCAAGACACACTCTACTCCGTATATCTCACAGATTGGGCACATAGTTTCTCTAGCAAACAAAGCCCTTTAGCTCAGTATTTTACTGAAAATTATGAAAAGAAATTTCATCTCGCTCGCAGTAAGGACCGGGGGCGAACCGATATATTCTCAATAGCTGCTGGTGGTCAAGAATTGGAATACAGAAGGCATCAAGAGCATCTAGATGTCTTGGAAGTATCTCTTCAAAAACCGTTACTCCCAGGAGAGAGTTATAATCTAAATATTATCTATAAAGTATCCTTACCAAATGCACGGTTCACCAAATATGGAATAACAAGACAAGGCGATTATAGACTGCGGTTTTGGTTTATCACTCCAGCCGTATACGATGGTAAATGGCATTATTACAGCAATAAAAATTTAAATGATCGTTATTTTCCGAAAAGTGATATTAACATCAACTTTTCTCTTCCTCAGGGATATAGTATTATATCAGATCTAGATACTAGAGTCAATTTGACCTCCTTTAAACCTGATGAAAAAGTAGCTAACTTAATAGGCAGAGATCGAGTTGATGCTAAAGTGCTTATTGTCCAAGAATCAGATTTTGAATCGATAGAGACAGATTACCTTACCGTAATAACCAACCTTAAAGACAAAAAGGTCCTCCCACAAGAACGTGCATTGGTTGTAGATAAGATCGCTGCTTTTTTAGACGATAAACTAGGAGAATACCCTCATGAAAGATTGCTAGTTTCAGATTTAGATTATAAAGAAAATCCTGTATATGGATTTAATGAACTACCTAGTTTTATAACTCCTTTTCCAAGAGGTTTTGAGTATGAACTTAAACTACTCAAAACCACCCTAAACAATTATGTAAATAATACTATTTTAGTTAATCCTCGCAAAGATCATTGGGTTTTAGAAGGTATTAAGATATTTCTGTTTATGAAATATATTGATACTTATTATCCTGATTTAAATGCGATTGGCAACCTAAGCAAATACTGGTTAGTCCGGCAATTTTACGCTTCCCAACTTGAATTTAATGACCAATTTAGACTGCTTTACTTACATAGTGCCAGGTTAAATATAGATCAAGCCAGTACTACTTCTAGGGATAGCTTAACTAAGTTTAATGAAAATATAGCCAGTGCTAACAAAGCAGGAGCTGGACTCAATTATTTAGGAGAGTTCATAGGGCAGGAAAAAGTCTTAGGAGCAATAAGATCTTTGTATAAAGATTATGCACTTGAAGCAATAGGTGCAAGTACTTTTGAAAATCTATTGAGACATGCCTCTGAAAAAGATATTGATTGGTTTTTTAATGATTATCTGGCCACTCGTAAGAAAATAGATTTTACAATTAAAGGAAGTAAAATAAAAGGTGACTCTGTATATCTAAAAGTCAAAAACAAAACCAAACACAGTGGTCCAGTTGCATTATATGGATTACAAAAAGATAGTATTGTTTCTAAGCAATGGCTTACTAATGTTAAAGATGAAGAAGTTGTTGCTTTTCCCAAGGATCAAGCAAACAAATATGCTTTAAATTATAAAAATGAGGCACCTGAGATTAATCAGCGTGATAATTTCAAGAAACCCCGAGGATTTTTAGGACTTAATAAACCCTTTCAATTCAAACTATTACAGGATATTGAAAATCCTAAAAAAAATCAAGTTTTTTTATTACCTACTTTTCAATTTAATGTGTACGACGGGTTCTCTCCTGGTTTTGACACCTTTAATAGAACCATATTAACCAAGAAATTAAATTATTCTTTTGAGCCGCAATACGGCTTAACCTCAAATAGAATTATAGGTAGCGCTAGGATATCCTATAGACATGATTTTGATTATGGAAAACTAAGAGCACTGCGTTATGGTATTTCAGGCAATACTGCTTCTTTTGCCGAAGATTTACAGTTTAGACGTTTTATTCCGTTTGTACGATTTACATTCAAACCAAGAGACTTTAGATCAGATAAAAGTAAAACACTAAACGCTCGTTTTGTAAGCGTTACACGAGATGAATCACCTATACTTCAGGATGTTGATCCTGATTATAATGTTTTTAATTTAAGGTATACACAGCGCAATCCAGGTATTATCAACACCTTCAACTGGAGTGTAGATTTTCAACAAGCACGTGATTTTAGTAAATTATCAGCAACAGCCTTTTACCGAAGATTATATTTAAACAATAGACAATTAAACTTACGTTTTTTTGGTGGAGCTTTTCTGAACAACAACACTATTGAAAATGGAGATTTCTTCAGCTTTGCCTTAGATAGGCCTACTGATTATCTATTTGATTTTAATTTCTTTGCGCGTTCTGATGAAAGTGGTTTCTTAAGTCAACAAATCATTATATCTGAAGGTGGCTTCAAATCTAGACTAGAGCCCGCATTTGCCAATGAATGGATAACAACGATCAATGCCAGCACAACCATTTGGAAGTATGTGTATTTATATGCGGATGCAGGTCTAGTGAAAAATCAAGGACAAAACGCTCAATTAGTTTATGACTCAGGTATACAAGTAAGCTTACTGGATGATTTTTTTGAATTTTACTTCCCCATCTACTCTAATCTAGGATTTGAGGTTGCTCAACCAAATTATGGCGAGCGCATACGGTTTGTAGCAACTATAGGTATTGATACGATCATAAGGCTATTTGCAAGAAAATGGTATTAATATTAGAAAGCATTCAGTTTTGAGCTATTCTTAAAAGAATATTAATATTTTTCTTATTATTGAAAAATTAGCAATTATTTTCCGACTATATTGAAAATACTTCAAAACTATGACCTTTACATCTTTGTGTAAACAAGTAGAATTAGCTAATTTTGTAAATCATTGTACCGTACATTTCTATGACTAAAACTGCATTAAAAAAAGAAATACCTTTTGATGATTTCAAGCAACAAGTCATTGAAGATTATAAAATTGCTGTTACCAGCAGAGCTTGTAGTGTATTAGGACGTAGAGAGGTATTAACGGGAAAAGCAAAATTTGGCATCTTTGGAGATGGCAAAGAAGTTCCTCAATTGGCCTGGGCACGGGCTTTCAAAAACGGAGACTTTAGGTCTGGTTACTACAGAGATCAAACATTTATGATGGCTATTGGAAAATTGTCCATTGAACAACTCTTTGCAGGCCTCTATGCCCATACAGATATTGCCTTTGATCCTATGAGTGCTGGAAAGCAAATGGGAGGTCATTTTATGACGCATAGTATTGATCAAGATGGTAATTGGAAGGATCTAACTAAACAAAAAAATTCAAGCGCAGATATTTCGCCTACAGCAGGTCAAATGCCTAGATTATTAGGATTAGCACAAGCTTCTAAGATTTATCGTCAAGTTAAAAATACTAATAAGACTAATTTTTCAGTAGAAGGCAATGAAGTGGCCTGGGGAACTATTGGCAATGCCAGTACAAGTGAGGGGTTATTTTTTGAGACAATCAATGCTGCTGGTGTTCTACAAGTCCCTATGATTGTAAGCATATGGGATGATGAGTATGGCATTTCAGTACACGCCGAACATCAAACTACTAAGGAAAATATTTCTAAAATTCTTGCTGGTTTTCAACGTAATGAAGACGATAAAGGCTATGAATTATTGCAAGTCAATGGGTGGGATTATGCAGCACTTGTTGCTACCTATGAACGTGCTGGGAAAATAGCAAGAGAAGAGCATGTACCCGTTATTATTCACGTAGTAGAACTTACTCAACCTCAAGGGCATTCTACTTCTGGTTCACATGAGAGATACAAAAGTAAGGATAGGTTGGATTGGGAAGAAGCTATGGATTGTAATCTGAAAATGCGCGAGTGGATGATCGCTCAAGGCATTAGTACAGATGATGAATTGCTGGCCCTAGAAAAAGATATAAAAAAACAAGTAAGAGAGGGTAAAAAGAAAGCTTGGGAAGATTTTTCAAAACCTATTAAAACTGCTAAGCAAGAGGCACTGTTACTAATTAGTGATCTTATTCAATCGTCTGAAAATGGATCCTTTATTCAACCTATATATGACGGACTAGTTGAAAATAAAGAACCTCTAAAAAGCGATGTTCTTAGAGCTGCTAGAAAAGTCAATCGCTATGTACTTGGTAATACTTCTGCGCAAGCTGTTGCCTTAAAAACCTGGATTAACAAGTATAAGTCCATCATACAACCTCAATATAGCGCACACTTATATAATGAAGGAAAGCAAAATGCAACGCAGATACAAGAAGTTATACCACAATATGATGAAGAAAAGCTAGTAGACGGACGGATAATTCTAAGAGATAATTTTGATCATATTTTCGCCAATAATCCGAACACATTAGTTTTTGGGGAAGATTCTGGAACTATAGGAGATGTAAATCAAGGCTTAGAAGGACTGCAAGAGAAATATGGAAAACTACGTGTTGCTGACGTGGGCATAAGAGAAGCAACAATATTAGGTCAAGGTATTGGTATGGCTATGCGCGGTTTAAGACCCATAGCCGAAATTCAATATTTAGACTATGTGCTCTATGCACTACAAATAATGAGCGATGATCTAGCTACTTTAAGATATAGAACGCACGGGTTTCAAAAAGCACCTCTAATTGTGCGTACACGTGGTCATCGTCTAGAGGGAATTTGGCATAGTGGCTCGCAATTGGGTGCGCTTATTAACCTTTTACAGGGGATGTATGTGTTAACCCCTAGAAATATGACTAAGGCGGCTGGGTTCTACAACACCCTATTATCAAGTGATGAACCGGCTATAATTATAGAATGTCTTAATGGTTATAGGTTAAAAGAGCAATTACCTTCCAATCTAGGAGCTTTCAAAACGCCAATAGGCATAGTTGAAACACTGCGTGAAGGCAATGATATCACACTATTATCGTATGGTAGTACTTTGCGTATAGTAGAACAAGTTGCCAATGAATTAATTGAAGTGGGTATTGATGCTGAAGTAATAGATGCACAATCCCTTTTACCCTTTGACCTTACTAATGATGTGGCCAAGAGCCTGAAAAAAACTAACCGCCTGCTCATCATTGATGAAGATGTACCCGGTGGTGCGAGTGCGTATTTGCTGCAGCAGATTATAGATAAAAAAGATTGTTATCAATTTCTAGATAGTAAACCTCAAGTGTTATGTGCCAAACCACACCGACCTGCTTATGGTACTGATGGTGATTATTTTTCAAAACCTTCTGCAGAAGATATTTTTGAAAAAGTGTATGAAATCATGAATGAAGTCAATCCAGGTGACTTCCCTACTATTGCTTAGTTTTATTCAGGATACTCTACTCTTAAATGGTATATATTCCTGAGTTTTTTCTTTAGAATTTTCTTGATTAATTCTATTTCCTTAAAGGTGATATCTGCATTGATATACTGATTATCATTTTTTTGTTGGTCTATAATCTTATCTACAAAAGTATCCAGTACTATAGACGTGGGATTCGTAAGGCTTTTGCTAGCGGCTTCCACACTATCTGCCATCATTAAAATAGCCGTTTCCTTACTAAAAGGTAAAGGGCCAGGATATCTAAAATTAGCTTCATCAATATGTTCATCCCTTTCTTTAGCCTTTTGATAAAAATAACGTACTAAACTTGTTCCGTGATGAGTACGAATAAAATCAATAATTCGGTCTGGTAGTTTGTATTTTCTAGCTATCTCAATACCATTAAGAACATGATCTATAATAAGATTGGCACTTTCCTGAGGAGCTAAGTCATCATGAGGATTCATAGCGTTAGACTGATTTTCGGTAAAATCTCCTGGGTTATTCATTTTACCAATATCATGATATAAAGCTCCTACCCTAGCCAACATAACATTTGCTCCAATTTCATTGGCTGCTACCTCACATAGATTGGCTACATTAAGACTATGATGGAAAGTTCCAGGAGCCTTATTAGCGAGCTCCTTTAAAACTTTAGAATTAGTATCTGATAGCTCCAATAAGGAAACATCACTAACTAAGCCAAACAATTTTTCATATATATAAATAAGCGGTTGTACAAAAAGTGTTGCTAACCCTGCTAACATAAATAAACCGAAATTTTGAAATTCAAGGGTTTCAAGCCCTCCTTCATGAATACTATTAAATGCAAAATAAGCAACAATATAAACCAAGGTGATTTGCCCTACAGAAATAAACAGATTTGCCCGTTTATAAAGTTCAGAAACGGTAAGTATGGTAACAATACCTGCAACTACTTGCAAAAAGATATATTCAAAACTATTAGGTACAATAAAACCGAGTAGCATAACTGTAATTACAAACGTAAATAGTCCCAAACGTGGATCAAAAAAGGCCTTTATAATTAAGGGTAAAATGCACAAAGGAATAGCATAGATAAATTCTGGTTGGTAATTAATCATAATCACAGTAAGTACAATCATAAAAACCACATTAAAATAAATAAAAGTGAATTTAGTATTGTTGGCATACACTTCTGATCTATAGGTTTTAATAAATAATGCCAGCTTAATTAAGACTAAAGAAACTAATAATATATAGCCTACAAGTATCCAGTTATATCTGGATTCACTAATATTTTGATCTTCATATTTCGCTTTAAGCGAAAGTAGTTTTTGTAACTCTTCACCTTCTACCAGTTCACCTCTGGCGATTATTCGGCTTCCATGAGTCACAATACCACTAGCCGTTGACAATTGATTTAGCTCTCCTTCTATTCGCTCTGCGGTGAGTTGTTCATTATAACTCACATTGGGCACTATGACGTCATATAATAAAGACAAGAGTAAATCTTTGTAATTGGCGACACTGGCAATTGCTAATCGCTTATCTAAAAAACCGGGGATAGTCTCTTGTACATAAATTTGAGCAAATTCTGCCTGTATAGCCCTAGATCCTTTGGCTAGATATATCGGTCGATCTTTATTAAAGACCAGCTGTTCTTTTAGCACACCATAAGCGTATATTTCATTTAGCAATTTTAGCCCCATCTCCTTTAAATCTTCCTTTTGGACGCGACTTAAAATAGAGGTGCTATCATTCTTTAAGCCTTCAAATTGAGCTTTAAAATTTAACAATACCTGTTGCTGAATTTCTTGATCATAATCAAAATACAAAAAAGCATTTTCTCTAATCGCTTCCTGTTCACTTAGTAATTTTTCTTCACTCTTTAGGATGGCAAAATCTTCATCAGCATACAAATTTTCATAAGTCCAAGGTAGCCCTTTTTGAATATCATATTGAAATTTGCCATTTTTAGGAAAAGCGTAGATAATAATGGCAGCACTACTAATAACCAATAACACTTTATAAAACAAATCTTGATGTTTATAAAATGCATTGATAAATCGAGACATACGCTAGTAGTATTGTTGCTAAAATAGTAAAATAAAATCGTAAGGTTTTAGAATGAATCACCCCTTAGTAGCTATATAATCATCCTTGAATTTTTAGTATTTTAGTAATAGAAATTTAAGCCATAAAATGTCTGTATTATGTCAAAAAATATAGTTATCGTAGCTGCGGCTAGAACACCAATAGGAAGTTTTTTGGGTAAATTAGCCAGTGTATCTGCATCTAAATTAGGTACAGTAGCAATTAAAGGAGCTTTAGAAAAAATCAATTTAGATCCAACTTTGGTCAGTGAAGTTTTCATGGGCAATGTAGTACAAGCAGGTGTTGGGCAAGCTCCTGCGCGTCAGGCCGCAATTGGAGCAGGTATACCAGATACCGTCCCTTGTACTACAGTAAACAAAGTTTGTGCTTCTGGGATGAAAGCAGTTATTCATGGTGTTCAATCTATATTGGCAGGAGACAATGAAATTGTGGTTGCTGGAGGCATGGAAAACATGAGCCAAATACCGCATTATTTACACCTAAGAAACGGTCATAAATTTGGCCCCAATCAAATGGTAGACGGTATGCAAAAAGACGGCTTAGTAGATGCCTATGATGGTAATGCTATGGGAGTATGTGCAGACCAATGTGCAGTAGAATACAGCTTCTCTCGTGAAGAACAAGATGCTTTTGCCATACAATCTTATACTCGCAGTACTGCTGCCTGGGATAGTGGCAAGTATGATAATGAAGTAGTTCCAGTAAGCGTACCACAGCGCAGAGGTGATGATGTGATTGTAGACCGTGATGAAGAATACGCTAATGTCAAAATGGAAAAAATCCCTAACCTTCGGCCCGCTTTCACTAAAAATGGTACCGTTACAGCAGCCAATGCTTCTACTATAAATGACGGTGCTGGCGCAGTGGTATTAATGAGCGAAGAAAAAGCAAAAGAACTAGGATTAAAACCTTTATGTGTTATAAAGAGTTATGCAGATGCGGCTCACGAACCGGAGTGGTTTACTACAGCTCCTTCCAAAGCATTGCCCAAGGCTCTTGCCAAAGCAGGAGTATCACAGGACGATATTGATTATTTTGAATTTAATGAAGCTTTCTCGGTTGTTGGCTTGGCTAATATGAAAATACTAGGGCTTTCTGATGATAAAGTTAATGTTAATGGTGGAGCGGTCTCTCTAGGTCATCCTTTAGGCTGCAGTGGGGTGCGTATTTTGATCACTCTTATTAACGTATTGAAACAGAATAATAGCAAGTTAGGTGCTGCTGCGATTTGCAATGGTGGTGGTGGTGCATCCGCTATGGTTATCGAAAATTATTAGGCTATATTTGACCTCTTTTTATAGCTAATTATCTTTATGCGCTTCGGCATTTGCCAACTAAGTATTGTCCCTATGCGATCAGATCCATCAGACAAATGTGAGATGGTAAATCAAGTATTGTATGGTGAAATTTTCAAAGTCCTAGAACAGCGCAAAAAATGGAGTAACATTCGTTTAAATCATGATGGTTACGAAGGTTGGATAGACAATAAACAATACCTTGAATTAGATAAGGAAACTTACGCTTCCGTGAAAGCGCAAACAGTACGAATCACTAGTGACCCTGTTCAGTTTGTTCAAATCGAATCTTCTTCACTACAAACTGTTGTCTTAGGATCTTCATTACAGCATATAGATTTGTTGAGCCATCACTATGAAGCTGATTTTTTAGACACCAAAAGAGAAAAAAAGTATATTTTGGAAACTGCAGCTTTATATCTTAAAACTCCCTATTTATGGGGAGGAAGATCACCTTTTGGGATAGATTGTAGTGGATTTACACAAATGGTTTATCGTATTAATGGCCATCAATTATTACGCGATGCATCGCAACAAGCAACCCAAGGCGAACCCTTAAGTTTTATTGAAGAAAGCGAACCAGGAGATCTTGCTTTTTTTGACAACAAAGATGGTGATATAGTACACGTAGGGATTATAATGAGAGACAATTATATTATTCACGCACATGGTGAAGTACGCATTGATCGCTTGGATCATACAGGTATTTATAATGCCGAAAAAAGAACCCATACCCATAAACTACGAGTAATTAAGAAAATAATCTCTTAATATTTTAAAATTAAAAAAACGGACTCTGTAGAATCCGCTTTCAATGTAGTTTAATTAACGCTATTAGTTCTCAGGAAGAGCGTCTAATCGTGCTTTTACTGCATCTGCTTCACTTTGATTTCCTAGTATGGAGTGAATCTGAAACAACTGCTGTGTTAAGTTTCTATTCTCAGGATCAATATCTAATGCTTTTTCTAGATAAGGAATTGTTTTACGTTGTATCTTTTGACGCTCTAGTTTTAATGCATCAAAACGATCAAAATCAGCTCTAGAGTTACCAAGACTATTCATTTCATTTCTTATTTTTTCATCACCATCCAGAATAAGCTGAACTATATTATTATATGCATCAATATTCTCTGGGCTCAACTCTATTGCCTTTTCATAATTTTTTAGAGCTTCTTCCGTATTACCAGAATCGTGATATCCTACGCCTAGATTATAATACCATTTACCATTGTTGGGGTCTTTTTCAATCAATTCTTTATTAATTTTAAAGAATTCATCTCTTCGTCCTAGTTTTAGTAAAGTGCTTGCTTTGGTTTCAAGAATACTCAGGTCATTTGGATTTAATGCCAATGCCTTATCAATTACCTCTAGCGCAGTTTCATTTTGATCTGTTTGAATATAAAGTGTCGCCAAAGTCTTAATAATATCACCGCGTTTAGATTCTGTAAGCTCTACAGCAGGATTAATATACTCTCCAGACTTTACGAAGAGATCACGATCTACTTCTGATGCAAAATCATCTTTTTTAACTCCTGTAGTCTTATCAATGGCTGTAAATCTTTTTTCTCTACCAGTATAACCCACATCTACCAATTTTTGATAAATAGAAGCTGCTTGGGTATAGTTTTTTCCATTAATTGCATTTGTACCAGCGAAATACAAAAATGACGTATCTATTGGGCTCAAGTCATATGTTTGTTCTAGAACCTCTGCCGCCTTGCCATAATTTTGGGTGTTTTGATTGTCTATTGCTATGCCAACCATAGATTGTATTAAGGTTGCTAGGCCTTGTTGTGCTGCTGCTCCAACACTACCACTTCCTTTTATTTCATTAAAAGCTACAGCCGCTTTTTTAAGATCTTCAATGTTCTTATTATTCGCTCCTAAAAAAGCCTGTCCTTTAAGGAGTAAAAATTTTTCTTTAGTCTTCTGATCCATGCTACTTAATAGCGACTCTGCCGCAGCTACAGCACTTTTAGCATCGGAAAAATTGGCCGATTTTACAGCTTTCTCTAACGCTTTGACCTCTTTTTTTTGACCAAAAGTCATCAAAGTAGAAGCTAAAAACAGAATTGATAATAATTTAACTTTCATTTTTATTGTGTTTTGATAGAGTTGCAAAATTAATTAAAATTAGGCAAACCTATCTTCTATTACTCTTCCTCCTCTCCAATATTATCTGGGTTTGCCTTTGATTGAGCGGTTATTTGATCGTTTACGTCAATGTCCTCTACATCATCTTCATCATGTCTCACTTTAGCTACGGCTGCAATGGAATCATTACCTTTTAAGTTGATGAGTTTCACTCCCTGAGTTGCTCTTCCCATCACCCGCAAGTCTGCCACTTCCATTCTAATAGCGATCCCTGACTTATTGATTATCATCAGATCATCTTCATCAGTAACATTTTTAATAGCGACAAGACCACCTGTTTTATCGGTAACCGAAATAGTTTTTACACCTTTTCCTCCACGATTAGTAATACGGTAATCCTCTAGGCTACTTCGCTTGCCAAATCCATTTTCTGAAACGACTAGGATATTACTTTTTAAGTCGTTTACAGAAACCATACCTACTACTTCGTCTTGTTCATTTGCAAGAGTTATGCCACGAACACCAGAAGCATTTCTACCCATTGGTCGTGTCTTACTTTCTTCAAATCGTATGGCTTTCCCAGATTTTACCGCAAGCATCACCTGACTATCGCCTGTAGTAAGCTTTGCCTCCAGCAATTCATCACCTTCTTTAATAGTTATCGCATTGATCCCATTTGTTCTAGGTCGTGAATATTGTTCTAAAGAAGTTTTCTTCACTTGACCTTTTTTGGTGGCCATAATAATATAATGCCCTTTAATATACTTTTCATCTTTAAGATCATTAGTACATACAAAAGCCTTTACCTTATCATTAGGTTCAATATTAATTAGATTTTGAATTGCTCTTCCCTTAGAGGCTTTGCTTCCTTCAGGAATTTCAAAAACGCGCATCCAGAAACACTTCCCATTCTGGGTAAAGAAAAGCATATATTGGTGATTTGTCCCCACGAACAAATGCTCTAAAAAGTCTTCATTTCTTGTTGTAGATCCCTTTTGACCTACTCCTCCTCTATTCTGAGTTTTGTACTCCGTAAGTGAGGTCCTTTTAATATAACCTGCATGAGAAATTGTAATTACTACTTTTTCATCAGGGATAAGGTCGGTAATACTTACATCACCTCCAGCATACTCAATTTCAGAACGGCGTACATCACCATACTTATTCTTTATTTCTAGAAGTTCTTCTTTAATTATATCCATGCGTCTGTCTCGCTTGTCTAGGATATCTTTTAAATCTTCAATAGTCTTTAATAACTCATCATACTCAGCTCTAAGCTTGTCCTGTTCTAAGCCAGTAAGCTGTCTTAAACGCATTTCTACAATGGCCTTAGCTTGAATTTCTGACAACTTAAAGCGTTCCATCAACTTTTCACGTGCTTCCTCAGCATTAGCACTGGCCCGAATAAGGGCAATCACTTCATCAATATTGTCTGAAGCGATAATTAAGCCTTCCAAAATATGAGCACGTTCTTCTGCTTTTCTGAGTTCATATTGTGTACGACGAACCACTACTTCATGTCTATGATCCACAAAATGATGAATCATATCCTTAAGATTAAGTAGTTGAGGACGACCTTTTACTAATGCAATATTATTAACACTGAAGGACGATTGTAAGGCCGTAAACTTATATAATGTATTCAATACGATATTGGGTATGGCGTCTTTTTTAAGTACATAAACAATACGCATTCCCTTTCTGTCAGATTCATCCCTAATGGCAGAAATACCATCTATACGCTTATCATTAATTAATTCTGCCGTTTTCTTAATCATATCGGCTTTATTAACTTGGTAAGGTATTTCATTTACAATTATGCACTCTCTTCCCTTTACTTCTTCAAAAGTGGCTTTGCCTCGCATAACTATTCGACCACGACCAGTTTTAAAAGCTTCCTGCACACCGTCATATCCATATATAATTCCGCCAGTAGGAAAATCTGGAGCTTTAATATACTGCATTAGTCCATCTATCTCTATAGCATCATCATCAATATAGGCAACAATACCGTCCACCACTTCAGAAAGATTATGAGGCGGCATATTGGTAGCCATACCAACTGCTATACCTGAAGCGCCATTTATTAAAAGACCTGGAACTCTTGTTGGCAATACTGTAGGTTCTTGTAAGGTATCATCAAAATTGAATTGATGATCTACTGTATCTTTATCAATATCTGCCAACATATCTTCAGATATCTTGCGCATACGTGCTTCTGTATATCGCATGGCAGCTGGACTATCACCATCTACAGATCCAAAATTACCTTGTCCATCTACCAACATATAGCGTAAACTCCATTCTTGAGCCATGCGCACCATTGTATCATACACCGATGTATCACCATGGGGATGATACTTACCCAATACTTCCCCTACAATTCTCGCCGATTTTTTGTGGGCACTATTAGCTCTAACCCCCAACTCATGCATTCCATAAAGCACCCGTCTATGCACGGGTTTAAGACCATCACGCACATCTGGCAACGCTCGCGATACAATAACCGACATCGAATAATCGATGTAAGCTGACTTCATTTCATCTTCAATATTGATAGGAATTAATTTCTCTCCTCCAGCCATAAAAATCTAATTAAATTACTAGCTAGCAATGTAACGATTTTAAGACTTTTTTGAGGGTATTTGCTTTCGAGAAAGCGTACTTTTTATCAACAAATTTTCAATAATATACTTGATAACTACCCCTTGTGAATCTTGGCAGTTTTGCGGTAATTTTGTCTCTTAGTGCTCGACATAATAGAAAGGAATGATTTTTGACCAAGATTGTTTAAATTTACACTTAACCAAAACACACTAAGTGTATGGATGATAATTTTTCACCACGAGTAAAAGACGTGATTGCCTACAGCAAAGAAGAAGCGCTACGTTTAGGTCATGACTTTATTGGTACCGAGCACTTGTTGCTTGGATTGTTGCGTGATGGCAGTGGTAAGGCAATTAACATACTTACCTCCTTAGATATTGACTTAGATCATTTGCGACGTAAAGTAGAAATTCTAAGTCCTGCCAACCCAAATATTGGGGTTAGCGTTAATGAGAAAAAAAACCTACACCTTACAAGACAAGCTGAAAGAGCCTTAAAAACAACTTTTCTAGAAGCAAAATTGTTTCATAGTTCTTCTATAAATACTGCTCACCTATTATTGTGTGTATTACGAAATGAAAATGATCCTACTACCAAGTTACTCAATAGATTGAAGATAGATTATGATGGAGTGAAAGATCAGTTTAAATTACTGATTGCTAGTGAGCAAGATGAAGATGAAGATTTTATTGATCCTATTAAGGCAGACTATAGTCCAGAGGAAAGTGATGGTGATGGTGATGCAAAAGAAAATCCGTTTAACACACCATCTTCTAAAAGTACGAAGAAAAGTAAAACGCCTGTTCTAGATAATTTTGGTCGTGACTTAACTGTCATGGCCGAAGAAAATAAATTGGACCCAGTTGTTGGGCGCTCAAAAGAAATAGAGCGTGTCTCTCAAATATTGAGCAGACGCAAAAAAAACAACCCACTGCTTATAGGTGAACCTGGCGTTGGTAAATCTGCTATTGCGGAAGGATTAGCCCTTCGTATTGTAAAGCGAAAGGTATCTCGAATACTCTTTGACAAACGAGTTGTTACCCTTGATTTAGCGAGCTTAGTAGCTGGCACAAAATATCGCGGACAGTTTGAAGAGCGTATGAAGGCCGTAATGAACGAGCTTGAAAAGAATGATGATATTATTCTTTTTATAGATGAAATTCACACCATTGTTGGTGCTGGCGGAGCCACTGGCTCCCTAGACGCTTCCAATATGTTTAAACCTGCACTAGCTCGTGGCGAAATACAATGCATAGGAGCCACAACTCTAGACGAATACAGGCAATATATTGAAAAAGATGGAGCACTTGAACGTCGTTTTCAAAAGGTGATTGTAGAACCTACAAGTGTTGAAGAGACTATTGAGATTCTACAAAATATTAAAGAAAAATATGAAGATCATCATAATGTAACCTATACTGAAAATGCCATTCAGGCTTGCGTGAAGTTGACCAATAGGTATATGACTGATCGGTTCTTGCCAGACAAGGCTATAGATGCATTGGACGAAGCTGGTTCTCGCGTGCACATATCAAATATTGATGTTCCTAAGAAAGTACTCGATTTAGAACGCAAACTTGAAGAAGTTAGAGAACTAAAAACAAGCGTTGTAAAAAAGCAGAAGTATGAAGAGGCTGCAAAGCTTCGCGATGATGAAAAAAATATTGAAAAGGAATTGAGTCTTGCTCAAGAACTTTGGGAAGAAGAATCAAAACAGCATAAAGAAATTGTAGACGAAGCCAATGTTGCTGATGTCGTTAGCATGATGACAGGGATTCCTGTAAATCGAATTGCGCAAACCGAGAGCAATAAACTTGCAGAATTACCTGAATCTATTAAGAGTAAAGTAATTGGTCAAGACGAGGCTGTTGCTAAGGTGGCAAAGGCTATACAACGTAATAGAGCTGGTCTTAAAGACCCAAATAAACCCATAGGATCTTTTATATTCTTAGGTCAGACTGGAGTTGGCAAAACACAGTTAGCCAAAGTATTAGCTAACGAATTATTTGATAATGAAGACACACTCATACGTATAGATATGAGTGAGTATATGGAAAAGTTTGCCATTTCAAGATTGGTGGGTGCACCTCCAGGTTATGTTGGTTATGAAGAAGGCGGGCAACTTACTGAAAAGGTAAGAAGAAAACCATACTCAGTTGTTTTATTAGACGAAATTGAAAAAGCACACCCAGATGTTTTTAATATGCTTTTGCAAATTCTGGATGACGGATTTATTACTGATTCTTTAGGTCGTAAAATCGATTTTAGAAATACCATTATTATAATGACCTCCAATATAGGTGCTAGGAAGCTTAAAGATTTTGGGCAAGGTGTTGGTTTCGGTACTTCAGCTAGACAAAATCAAGCAGATGAGAATGCACGAAGCATTATCCAAAATGCTCTTAAAAAGGCATTTGCTCCAGAATTCCTTAACCGTATTGATGATGTTGTGGTATTTAATACGCTAGAGCGTGAGCATATTCATGAAATTATTGATATTGAATTAGCAAAACTATATGCAAGAATTAAGGATCTCGGTTATGATTTAAGTCTTAGTGATAAAGCAAAAGACTACATTAGTGATAAAGGTTTTGATAAAGATTATGGTGCAAGACCGCTAAAAAGAGCTATTCAAAAATATATTGAAGATGCCTTAGCAGAAGAGATTATAACTTCAAAATTAGAAGAGGGTGATAGTATTTATATGGATCTTGATGAAAAAAGCAAGGAACTCACCATAAAAATTACCAAAGAAGAAGAGCCTACCGAGTCCTAATAATACAAAAACTTCTAGACTAAGAGTATTTTATGCTAAAGCAGCACTTCATTAAGTGCTGCTTTTTATTTTGGCTTACACCCCGCTATTTTTACTGTAACTAAACTCATGTCCCAATTTTACGATCTCAAATCATCTAATATTAGTGTGTAATTCTCAAGAAGAAGCTATAGAAAAAGTAAATGTTTTCATATCAAAATACCACTGACATCTTATTTATTCCTCTCTATCATTATTGGTATAAAATAGCAGGATCTATAGCAAAGTTCTGCAAAAAAGCCACTGCACATTTAATATCATCAGCTAATATGCGATCACTAGCTACAAATGGCACCTCTAGTTGAAACGAAGACAAAAAACTGTCTAAAAATGGAGATGTTCTTAGTGGTTTTCTGTAATGTATTGCTTGTGAAGCATTACATAACTCAATAGCCAATATAGTCTCTAGATTATTCACCACCTTCAGAGCTTTGGTTGCAGCATTTGCGCCCATACTAACATGATCTTCCTGTCCATTGGATGATACAATAGAATCCACACTTGCTGGAGTAGCCAATTGTTTATTCTGGCTCACAATGCTTGCCGCAGTATATTGTGGTATCATCATTCCACTATTTAAACCTGGGTTATCTATTAAAAAAGCAGGAAGCCCACGTTGTCCACTAATCAGTTGATATGTCCTCCGTTCACTTATACTCCCTAATTCTGCCAAAGCGATAGTCAAAAAATCTATAGCTAATGCAAGGGGTTGACCGTGAAAATTTCCGCCACTTATTATAAGATCTTCATCTACAAAAATATTCGGATTATCTGTGACACTATTAATTTCTGTATTAATGACTTTGGTAGTATATACAATCGCATCTTTAGAGGCTCCATGCACCTGAGGTATACATCTAAAAGAATAGGGGTCTTGCACATTTACCTTCTCCTCTTTGGCTATTTGACTATCTTCTAGAAGATCAACTATTCGCTTGGCAGTTTTTACCTGACCATGATGCGGGCGTACTAAGTGTACTAAAGCGTTAAAGGGGGCTAAATTGCAATTGAATGCATCAATTGACAATGCTCCAATAACATCGCCTAAGTAGGATAGCTTATGTGCTTTTAGTAAAATATAAACACCATAAGCACTCATAAATTGGGTGCCGTTCAGCAAGGCCAACCCTTCTTTAGATTTTAACACTAAGGGTTCCCAATTGCGCGCCATTAATACCGCTTTTGCGGAAGCTTTCTCTCCATCAACCCAAACCTCACCTTCACCAATTAATGGCAAAGCCAAATGTGCCAAAGGTGCCAAATCTCCACTAGCACCAAGAGACCCTTGGTCATAAATGACTGGTAAAACATCGTGATTATAAAATTCAATAAGACGTTGTACCGTTTCTAGATGAACACCGCTATGCCCATAACTGAGTGATTGGATTTTGAGCAACAACATCAGCTTTACTATGGATTGAGGTACATAATCACCAGTACCACAAGCATGGGAGCGCACTAAATTTTCCTGTAAAAGAGAAAGGTTTTGATCTTTAATAACAACATTGCACAAACTTCCAAAACCAGTATTAATACCATAATGAGGCCTATCGCTTTTGGCGACTTGTTCATCAAGATAAGCTCTAGATCTATTAATATTAAGCTTGCTTTCTTCGCTAAGGGATAAATCATAGTTATTTATGGTAATCTCCTCAACTTTTTCAAGCGAAAGAATCTCTGAACTTATATAATGCGTTTGGCGCATAAAAGGTCTGTTTATCTATATGCAATTTCGGTAATTTTTTAGACCTAAAACAGACTAGCACATTATATTATGATCAATTAAGATTTATTGATATTAATTATTTTTTCAATCTTCTCACCCTTAATCATATAAGTATACAACCACATCAAGGTAAAGGTTGGTATAATGTCAATTCCTGGTATTGCTTCTTCAATAAAAGTGATTACTCCAGCTATTTTACCAGTGGTGCCTTTGTACCAACGCATCATTAACCAAGCAGTAAATGGTGCCCATATTATATCAGCAAAATCCCCTATTAAGGGTAAAATCCAGCTGGAGGTAAGAATTCCAACAACATCTATAATAAGACCGAAAATAAGAAGCTTGTATTTGTTTGGTGTTTTAGTATCTGCCATTTAAGATTGTTTTTCTATTGAGTTATGGCAATAAGTATTCCAAACCAAAAATACTGACAAAACCCGTTATTGGCAACACTTAAAAGCTTGTAACTAATTATAAATCTGATACCGTTTCAGACTTTAGTTTATCCCGATAGTAAGTTTGTAGTTTTTTTAATTTTGGACTTATAATAATTTGACAATAAGGCTGTTCTTGGTGTTGTTCATAATACTCTTGATGGTCATCTTCTGCTTCATAAAAAACATCCAAAGGATTCACTTCTGTCACTATAGGATTCTCAAAAACTGACGCATCATTCAAATAGTTAATCATCTTTTCAGACGCATTTTTTTGGTTCTCATTGGTATAAAATATAGCAGATCTATACTGAGTTCCTTTATCATTACCTTGTCGATTAGGTGTTGTAGGATCATGCGTTGCAAAAAATAGTTCTAATAGCTCTGTATATGTTATTTCTTTAGGATTGTAATAAAGCCTAATACCTTCAGCATGTCCTGTTCTGCCAGAGCATACTTCTCTATATGCCGGATTTTTTATAGCACCACCCGTATAGCCAGAAATCACTTTTTTAACTCCACGCACACTATTAAAAATTGCTTCTGTACACCAAAAACAACCTCCCGCAAAAATGGCGCTTTCTAAATTTGTTTCCATTATTTTTCTTATTTCCTTATTCTCAAAGATAAATGTACATCCTAAAATTGAGATCTTTTTAACTTTTAATTAGTACCCAAATAGACAGACCTGAGTAGTTTTGTTGCCAACTTAAACTAGAATTAGAACAATATGCGTATTATCGCATTTATCATTTTTTACTCCCTAACTTTTAGCTATTTGTATTCTCAAAATCAAAAAGAACTAAAGGCTACGCGTATTACAAATCCTCCTAAAATTGACGGGCAATTAGATGATGGGATTTGGAAAGAGTTGCCCAAGTATGGGGACTTTTATATGCTACAACCCAGTAATGAAGGTTTAGCTCCTGAAGATAGACAAAGCGACATTCAATTTGCCTATGATGACAAAGCGATATACATCGCAGCATATATGTATGATTCGGCACCTGATAAGATTTTAAAACAATTTAGTCAGCGCGACAATATCTTTGTACAGGCTGATAATATTTTCGTCGGGATCAACACACTTAATGATGGCATCAATGAAACCCGTTTTTGGGTTACAAGTGCTGGTACCATTGGAGACTCTAGAGTAAGTCAAAATGATGAAGACTTTAATTTTAATGTCGTTTTTGAGTGTCGTGTCTCGATTGATGATAAAGGATGGTATGCTGAATTTAAAATCCCCTACAGAGCTCTACGTTTTCCAGAGGTAGATGTGCAAAACTGGAGTATTAATGTTGGCCGCAGACTGAGCCGACAAAATGAGAATCATACTTGGAATTATGTTGATAGAAGCAAAGGTCGTCAGGCACAATACAACGGTTTACTTTCAGGAATTACCAATATTGACCCACCTACCCGACTGACATTTTTCCCTTTCGCGCAGGCATTATTTACGGATTTTGAAGGCGAAAATTCATTTGAATTTGCAGGTGGTCTAGATATCAAATATGGGATTACAGATAGTTTTACTCTTGATGCACAGCTTATCCCTGATTTCGGCCAAGTTGCCTTTGATGCTGTACGCCTCAATCTAGGTCCCTTTGAACAAACTTTTAGTGAAAATAGAGCCTTTTTTACCGAAGGAACCGAACTCTTTAATATTGGTGATATTTTCTTTTCCAGACGAATTGGTGGACCACCTAGTGGAAGTGGTGATTTAGGTGAAAATGAAGAAGTACTAGATGAATTTCCTGGAAATGTAGATTTAATAAATTCAATAAAAGTATCTGGGCGTACTAAAAATAAGTTAGGGATTGGTGTGCTCAATTCAGTAACGGCGTCTACCGAAATTCGTGTTCAAGATACTCTTACTGGAGAAACAAGAGACGTGGTAGTAGAACCGATTACAAATTACAATGTATTGGTTTTTGATCAACAGTTTAATCAAAATTCATCCATTTCTTTAGTGAATACCAATGTCCTGCGAAGCGGAAGCGAATTTAGAGATGCAAATGTAAGTGCGTTGGCTTTTGACATTGCTGATAAGCAAAATAAGTTCAGGTATTCTGGCCGAACAGTTTACAGTCTTATCAGAGAACCAGGTAATACAGAAGGTGGTTTTCGTACTGAATTTGATTTTAATAAGATTAAAGGGAATTGGCGCTATAATTTTAGTCATGACTTTGCCGATACAAGTTTTGACAGCAATGATTTAGGACTCAATTTTAGAAACAACTTTAATAGTTTTGGCGCTGGAGGATCTTATGAGATATTTGAACCTCAAGGTATTTTTAATGGTTTTAGGCATACTTTAAATATAAGACACCGACGTCTCTACAGACCTGGAGTACACACCAATACTTCTTTTAATTATAATAATTTCTTTTTTACTAGAGAGCGATTTGCTTTTGGTGCAAATACCAGTTATAATACAGAGAATAACGACTTTTTTGAACCTCGACTGGAAGGTCGTTTTGTAACCTTTAGCCCTAATTGGGGCGGTGGTTTTTTTATCTCTACAGATTTTAGAAAGAAATTTGCGCTCGATTTTAATTTGAATGGCCGCACCTTTTTTGGTAATCAAGATCAGGAAGATTTTGGAGTGTCGTTTTCACCTAGATACCGATTTTCAGATAAGCTCTTATTGGTCTTATCTACTTCTTATGATCAACAAAACAGAAATTTTGGTTGGGTAGATAATACCGATACTGAAGTATTCTTAGGACAACGTGATATTACTACTATTGAGAATACGATAAACCTCAGCTATAATTTTGATCCTTTTAAAGCAATTGATCTTAGGTTTAGAAATTTCTGGAGTACCGCAGACTATAGTGCCAACATTTTTTATGAACTCAATGATGATGGCACGCGTACACAAATTTTTGATTATGACATCAATGAACAACGCAATCCCAATACTAATTTTAATATCTGGAATTTAGACTTGAGCTTTAGATGGCGCTTTGCTCCCGGTAGTGAAGCTACCTTACTCTATCGTAATCAAATATTTAACAGTGATACGCAATCTACCCTTAACTATACCGAAAGTTTGAGTAATCTTTTTAATCAGCCTATACAACATACCGTATCACTACGTATTACCTATTTTGTAGATTATAATGATATCAAGGGATTGTTTTAAGATAGCAGGCTAAGCAACTTCCCAGCATATAATATCCAGAGCATAGATCCCAATCCTACTATATTCATTAGAATACCAAAATAGTTCATCTCTTTTAAGGAATAGGGTTTGCCTTTATAAACCACAAATACATCTATGAGCAACCAAATTATAAAACAGCCTAAGAATCCAGCCAAAACATAATCTTGAAACCAGTAGCTCAGTAAAAAGACTTCAGTAACAAGTAAAAATACCATGAGGTA
This sequence comes from uncultured Flavobacteriaceae bacterium, assembly GCA_964504555.1. Classification (GTDB taxonomy): domain Bacteria; phylum Bacteroidota; class Bacteroidia; order Flavobacteriales; family Flavobacteriaceae; genus Dokdonia. Next base: position 27,406 of record CAZDFA010000010.1, read on the forward strand.
TTTGGTATTCTTGCGGCCAATTAGAGTTGCAGTTGTTTTTTTACCCGCTTTTCGATCGGGTTCTATATCCATTATCTCTCCAGCAATATGTGCTTGAAAAGCAAATAGCGATAGATATACCAAGGTTTGCCACGGTATCATGTCTAAGCCATTGAGCAGCACACTAAAAATTGCAACCAATACATACCCAATTTGGATAAATACTTCAAAAGGCGGTCTCTCTTTGAGTCTGATCGGTTTAAGATTATACACTAAGTTAGTAATCACCATAAATAGTAATACTAAAGCCATTTCAAGACCACCTACACTAATAAAATAGACTATAAAAGGCAGGCAATACAAGCCAATTCGGATAGGAACCTTCTTTAAATAGGATAAACTGGCCTTGGCACCAAACAAATAATTTCCTTTTCGGTCATTAACCGCATCTGCATATACATCATTAAGGTCATTAAGGCCATAAACCAAAAAATTAAGAGGAAAAGTCACAAAAATGAGTCCTATCCAAAAGTTGGGTTGTTGCCAAAATACATCTGCCAGGGTAAACGGCACGAGGTAAATCCAAATGGTTGGAAACCATAAGCCGGGTCGTGAAATTTTTAGATCTTGAGCTAGTTTGATGACATTATTGTTTATTATAATTGGGTAAAACTAAGCAAAAATATTTTCGTGTAATAACTGAAATAAGCATTCATTATTTCGTGAATAAATGCCATACAAACATGTTAGACTTCTAATAGAAAACCCCTATTTTCACAGTCTAGTTGCAACTATGATACAAGCAAAACATTTATATAAGTCGTACGCAAGTCTACAGGTGCTTAAAGATGTTTCATTAACTATAAAAAAAGGAGAAGCGGTTTCTATTGTTGGTCCTAGCGGCGCAGGAAAAACTACCTTGTTACAACTCATCGGCACCTTAGACAAACCAGATCCTTTAGCCGAGAGTAGTCTTATAATAAACAATATTGCTGTTCAAGATTTGCGATCAAAGGAACTTGCCGCATTTCGCAATACGCATATTGGGTTTATTTTTCAATTTCATCAATTATTACCAGAATTTACTGCTTTAGAAAATGTTTGTATTCCTGCCTATATCGCTAAAACTACAAAGGCAAAGGCCACCAAGCGAGCTAAAGAATTACTGGATTACCTAGGTCTTGCTGATCGAACAAACCATCGCCCAAATGAGCTTTCTGGTGGAGAACAACAACGCGTGGCTGTAGCCAGAGCATTAATGAATGATCCAGGGCTTATACTTGCAGATGAGCCTTCAGGGAATCTGGATAGCGAAAGTGCAGCACAACTACACGAATTATTCTTTAAACTGCGTGATGAATTTGGACAAACATTTGTCATTGTAACCCATAATGCAGAACTTGCCGATATGGCCGATCGAAAATTAACAATGATAGACGGCTCTCTAGCCAAGCTATAAACTGTGTTACTTGTCTTACTATACTGGATTTTTTTACTAGTTGTACTAACACCATTCGGTGTTTTACTTACCCGCATTCTTGGGCTCAAAAATGTAAACCCAGAAATACAACTTTTATTTGGAGTTTATATGATAAGTGCTATCGCAAGTTTATATGCGCTATTCGATGGTTTGGGTTATCGCTTTGATTTATTACTGATTGGTCTTGCCTTATTGGGTTATATCCTATTCAATAAAGAGACCTTTGCACTTATACTTTCGCTTAAAGCGAAATTTACCAAGCTCCCTTCCTTATTAAAATACACGCTTGTTATCCTAATGGCCTTGGCACTTGCTCAAAGTGCATCAAGTCCATATCTAATTGATAATGAATCCTATTATATACAAACCATCAAATGGTTGGATAGCTATGGTTTCGTGCCAGGTTTGGCTAATTTACATGCTTTTTTAGGGCAAACTTCGGCCTGGCATATTTCACAAAGCGCTTTAAATCTTAATACTCTTTTTCCACATTTTAATGATCTCAATGGTTTCTTTTTGGTGCTAGCCAATTGTTATGCTTTTGGATATCTGAATACTTATTTTAAAACTAAAAAATGGACACATTTGACGGTAGGGTTATTTCCCATTTTCAATATTTTTCTTTTTCAGTTTATCAGTTCCCCGTCTCCAGATATTCCATTATATATTTGTTTTCTCATCATTCTTGCCGAATTTTTGACTTATCAAAAAGACAATGCTGTTGCGGCGTTTAAAATCATCACAACCCTTGCTATATTCAGTTGTTTTGTAAAACCTACCGCTGCGCTTTATCTATTGGTTGCCATTACCATTGTTTATATTGATAGAAGTGTTTTAAAAAAATCTTGGTTGCCCTTAGCTTGTATTGGCCTTACTACCTTAGTACTTTTTGTTTTAAAGAATAGTATTGTTACTGGCTATCCAATTTACCCATTGAGTTTCTTTCAACTAGGAGAATGGGCATTGCCGGAAAGTCTTCAAAATTTTTATGTGCAACAAACTAAATTATATGGCTTTTTTATGACCACCGAAGTATATGAACAAGCCACGCCCATGCAACGGTTTATTCGTTGGTTACGATTACCTAAACTGCACGGCTTTTTCAATATATCCATGTGCATATTACTGTTAATCTTTCCTCTAATTATCTATAGATCAAAAACACTTAAGAAAAGACTGGTTTGGTTATATGTCATTAGTGTCTTACAACTTACTGTGTTGCTTTTAAGTTCGCCACAATACCGCTTTTTCTTTATGTTTTTTATGGCATTAAGTCTTATAGGCTATGCTATTGTGTTAAAAGGAAGATTCACTAAAACAGCTATAATTATCAGCACGCTGATTATCGCTATTCCTCTATTTGCACCCCTCAATTTGAATTGGTTTACCAAAAATGAGTTTCACTTGGATTTAAAAAGATTTTCTTTTTCAAATCTTATCATTCCGCATCAACAAACCCGATATACAGACGCTATATTTAGATTGAATGAGGACTCTAAATTATACACCCCAGAGAATATAGATTTTTTTTGGGCTACAGGAGATTGTCCTATCCCTTGTGTACAGCAACAACAATTGGATTATTTTAAAACCTATTTTAAACTAGAGCCTGTTTTACGCACAGCTCATTTAAAAGATGGTTTTATTTCAAAAGAAGTGACAATTGACTAAAGCAGAGCTCAAAGCATTTCTTGATGAAAAGGCAACTCACTACGAACGTGCTGATTTTATTGAGCATGACCCTATTCAGATTCCTCATCGATTTCAACAGAAAGAAGATATAGAAATTGCGGCATTTCTTACCGCTACCATTGCCTGGGGCAATCGCAAGAGCATTATCAATAGCGCTAATAAAATAATGCAACTAATGGGGGAATCTCCCTATGATTTCATTATGAACTATAAAAGTGATTCATCCTATTTTGAAGGTTTTGTGCACCGTACTCTCAATGCACTAGATTTAGAAACATTTATACGAGGACTGCGTCATGTTTATACAAATTTTCAAGGTCTTGAAGCTATATTTCATCAATATGCCGAAAAAGATTCACTACAACCAGCTATACATCGCTTTAAACAGCACTTTTTTGAAATACCGCATTTGCAGCGTACTACGAAACATATCAGTGATCCTCTAAAAAATTCGGCAGCAAAACGCATAAACATGTTCTTACGTTGGATGGTACGATCCAATAAAGCAGGTGTTGATTTTGGTATATGGAAGAGCCTCAACCCTTCCCAATTAAGTTGCCCCTTAGATGTGCATACGGCACGGGTAGGTAGAAAACTTAGACTTCTCAAACGCAAGCAAAATGATCAAAAGGCACTTATCCAATTAGATAGCAATCTCAGAAAACTAGATACGCTTGATCCTGTAAAATATGACTTTGCACTTTTTGGATTAGGGGTTTTTGAAGGATTTTAATAGGAATATAAGAAATGAAAGCAGAGGTTTTTGTTACATTTGACAAAATTTAAAATCAGGAATGCAATTTAAGTACCCCGAACTACTTTACGCACTTATTTTACTACTCATTCCTATTTTAATCCACCTCTTTCAATTACGTAAGTTTAAAAAAGTAGCTTTTACAAATGTCGCTTTTCTTAAAAAGGTGACTATGCAAACTCGTAAAAGTAATACCTTGAAAAAATGGCTCGTCTTACTTACACGTTTAAGCATATTTGCTATGCTTATTTTGGCATTTGCACAACCATATTCTACGGCTGGCGAGCAAAGCACTAAACCGAAAGAAACGGTTATTTATGTTGATAATTCCTTTAGTATGCAGGCAAAAGGTCCTTCAGGACAACTACTAAGACAAGCCATACAAGATGTAATTATCAATATTCCTGAAGATCAGAACTTCACCCTATTCACTAATAATGAAGTGTATTCAGATATTTCGGTAAAAAGCAGTCGAAATGACTTATTGGATATTGAATACACCTCCAATCAATTATTGCCTGAGGCTATTTCGCTTAAAGCGAAAAAAGAATTTTCCAATAAGCAAGACACGGAAAAACGCTTGATACTCATATCAGACTTTCAGCAAATAACCGATACACCATTTAAAGCCATTGAAGGGGTTAACTCCTATCTTGTCCCTTTACAGCCAGTTGTGGCTAATAATATTTTGATAGACACCGTATTTATTGCTAACCGAAAAGCCGAAACATTGAGCTTGGAGGTAGGACTTTCCAGCCTGCAAACTCAAAAAACTAACGTACCTGTTTCATTGTATAATGGTGAAGAATTGGTTGCAAAAGCTACGGCATCCTTGGATAAAGAAACTACAACTAGCATTAATTTTGACATTCCTTCTAAAACCACTTTTGAAGGAAGATTAAGTATAGAAGACCCTTTACTTAAATTTGATAATAGCCTGTATTTTAGCATAAATACAACACAATCTATAAAGGTATTGGCCATTGGTGATCAATCAACGGATTATCTTAAAAGAGTTTATAGACAGCCTGAATTTAGGCTCACTACTGTTGCTTTTTCAGATTTGGATTATAGCAGCCTAAATGACTATGACCTTATTGTAGCCAATGAAATAGCAAATCCACCGCTTTCTCTTGCCAGCGCGTTAAGTGAATTTCAAAAAGATGGTAAAGCCGTTTTGGTAATTCCTAATCTAGCACGTGAACCAGCGCAAAACATTCCTTTTGTTAACAGATTAGGAGGTATTCAAATAGGGGAGCTTACTGATTTCAAAAAACTATTGACTACCATAAATTATCAGCATCCATTATTACGTGATGTTTTTGAAGATCAAGTTCAGAATTTTCAATATCCATCAGTAAGAAATTCCTTTTCACAATTAAGTGGAGATCCAATATTAAGTCTGGAAGATGGTAGTGCTTTCCTTTCTGTTCAAGATCGTGTTTATGTATTTGCAAGTTCGTTAAATACTGAAACTACCAATTTTATGAATTCTCCCCTGGTAGTGCCTATTTTATACAACATAGGAGCGCAAAGCAAGATTATCCCCGATTTGTATTATACGATTGGTAATGAAAACAACTATGATATAAGCATAGCATTACAAGATGATACAGTATTGCAATTAAATCCTAGCAATAACAAAGATGAAGTACAAATACCTTTACAGCAATCTTATGGCAATAAAGTAAGTATCAACACAACAGAATTTCCAGATAATCAAGGTATTTATGACGTAAGACTCAAGGACAGCATACTAACACAAGTGAGTTATAATCACAGCCGCGTGGAAAGTCAATTACGCTATCAAAAGTTAAGCGAAAGTCCTACACTTCTCATCCAAAATAGTATTACCCAATTGTTTGATGAATTCAAACAGGCAGACACGGTAAACTCACTTTGGAAATGGTTTATTATTTTTGCCCTGTTATTCTTGGTTGCAGAACTCTTGATACTAAAGTTTCTTAAATGAAGATACTCCTTAAAGCTGCTACTATATTAGATCCTCAAAGTTCGTTTCATAATAAAACGGTAGATGTTCAGATTGAAGCAGGCAAAATCAAAGCAATAGGAGCAAATCTAAAACCTGACAAATATCAAATTATTGAAAGTGAGCACTTGCACATCTCCCCAGGATGGTTTGACCCAAGTGTGTGTTTTGGACAACCTGGTTATGAAGAACGAGAGATAATTGCCCACGGCCTTGATGTAGCAGCTGCCAGCGGTTTCACTGCCGTAGGACTGCAACCCAATACAAATCCTGTTTTAGACACCCACGCTGATATTGCATTTGTAAAACAACAAGCGGCACAAAAACTCACAGCGCTCTATCCTTTTGGAGCGCTTACGCGAAATAGTGCCTCTGAAGATCTTGCTGAGCTGTATGATATGCAGCAGGCCGGAGCCATAGCCTTTGGTGATTATAAAAAACCTATTGCTAATGCCAATTTACTAAAGGTAGCCTTGCAATACGTTCAAGGCTTTGATGGATTGGTTTGTTCTTTTCCTTTAAATGATCAAATTCGCGGAAAGGGACTCGTAAATGAAAGTCCAGCAACTATAGCCTTAGGATTAAAAGGTATACCAAACATTGCCGAAAGTCTTCAGGTGAATCGAGATTTACATATTTTGCAATACGTAGGTGGTCGTTTGCATATACCGACTATCTCTACTGCCGAAAGTGTAGCCCTGATTCGCCAGGCCAAGAAAGATGGACTAAAAGTGTCCTGTAGTGTAGCAATAGATAATTTGTTCTTTACAGATGAGGTATTGGGGGAGTTTGACAGCCACTTTAAGATTTTGCCTCCGCTACGTACTAAAAAAGACCAGAAAGCTCTTATCGACGGACTCGAAGATGGAACGATTGATATGGTTACTTCTGACCACAACCCCCTTGATATTGAATTAAAAAAGAAAGAATTTGATTATGCTGAGTATGGTAGCATTGGTCTAGAAACTGCCTTTGGAGCACTATGTCAAAAGGTATCGCTAAAAACCGCGATACGAGCGCTTACAACTGGCCGTTCTCATTTTCAGCTACCCGATATCGGTATTGAAGAAGGTTGTGCTGCAAATCTTACCTTCTTTGATCCAAAGATAACTATACCGTTTACAGTAGATCAGGTCTTAAGTACATCAAAAAACTCACCTTATGTTGGCCAAAAATTAGAGGGCAAAGTAATAGGATGTATCCAAGATAACAAAGTACAAATTAATGACTGAGAAATTTATTTACGAGGGTAAATCGGCAGCAATTACTAGTTATTTGACCTTTGTTGGTTTACTCATTGCTATAAGCATGAACGCGCAACCCAAAAATCCCTTTGCTAGATTTCATATTAATCAGTCTGCAGGTTTAGCTTTGAGTTACATTCTAGTAATGATACCTGTTAGTTATTTGAATTCTTTTACCGCATTTCTAGGTTTTTTTATTGCTTTTTTTGCACTTTGGTTATATGCACTTATTAATGCTTTTCAAGGAAAAACAACTCCCTTGCCACTAGTTGGAGATTTCTATCAAAAGCTATTTAACAAGTTGTAACAATTTAGAAGTAAAATCTACTAATAGAGTACATTCCATTTTAAAAAATACTACTTTTAGTTACAATCAAAAAACTCCAATTATGTCAACATCAGACGGAAAAATAGCAGCAATATTATCTTATATCACACCTCTTGGATTAATAATTGCAATTATCATGAATAGCAATAACAAGTCATCTCTGGCCTCTTATCATATTCGAAATGCAATTGGCCTTGTTTTGGCCTGGATAGTTATTATAGGACTGGATAATATCTTTTTGCCTTATTATATTGTACGTATGCTAAACATAGCTGTTTTTGTACTTGGTATTATAGGTTTTATAGGAGCCATACAAGGAGAAGAAAAAGAAATACCAATAGTCGGGAAACTTTTTCAAGACTGGTTTAGATCAATATAAAATGATATGGTAGAATTATCTTTAATTCATCGTGTTAGACTTGCACAACCGAATACACAAAAAGCACCATTACTTTTGTTAATTCACGGCTACGGTAGTGATGAAAATGACCTCTTTAGCTTTGCCGAAGAATTACCTGAACATTATTGTATAATTTCAGTTCGTGCACCTTACCCTATGCAGCCTTATGGCAATGCCTGGTATGCTATACATATAGATCATGAAGGGGTAAAAAGCTCAGATAATGAAGAGGCCAGAAATAGCAGAGATCGCCTCGCAACATTTATCGATGAGGCAGTAAAAACCTATGATTTAGATGCAGATAAAATAAGCTTAATTGGATTTAGTCAAGGAGCTATATTGAGTTATGCCGTTGCACTGACCTATCCAAAAAAAATAAAGCGTGTGATTGGTCTAAGTGGCTACATAAATGAACAAATTATTGATTTACAACCTAATGACACTTATACGCATTTGCATTTTTATAACTCGCACGGAACTGTAGATCAAGTTATTCCCATTGAAGCTGCTCGCAAAACTCCTGTATTTTTTGAAAATCTTGGTATCGATAGTTCCCTAAGCGAATTTCCTGTTGGTCATGGAGTACATCCTCAAAATTTTTATGAATTTAAAAAATGGCTACAAGAAACAGAATGAATGCGTTAGGTTTGAGGTTAAAGATTTAAGGTTAAAAGTTAAAATATAACGTAGGTTAATTTTTATAGCTCCTTTTACTTAAAAGCTTCAAATTGTTATCACAATGGCATCATTTTCTCTTAACAAGTTTATCTAGCCAACTCAATCTTTTAGTCACTATGCCTAAATCGCTATGGTATCGTAAACCTGAAGTTTCCTTATTAGCATGTTGTTCTGCAATTTCTGAATATTTTAATGCCAAATTATCTAGTTGTTCTTTTTTATAAATAATTGATAAAATTGATGCTGCTTTATATTTCTCAATAGGAAACAAAATAGTATCAAATCGTTCTAAGATAACCGTCTTGACCACATCAAATTTATCAGTCATCTTGTTTTTTACGATAAGTTCGGCATAACTTAAATAAGATTGAGTCTTTACACTTGGATACTCATTTTCAAAATCTAAAGCTTTTTTATAGTAGCTAATTGCCTTTTCCAATTTATTCTGTTTTTTATAAATATCTCCAAGTGAATCAAAGGCAGAGGCTCGATTAAATTTATCATCTGGGTATTCAGTCAACATTTTAATCAAAAGGGATTCGGCAACTTCTAGTAATTCTATTTTATTGGTTTCTATGAGCTCAACGGCCTGAACTCTTATATATTGAGCTCTATTATATTCTCGAGCCCGTTTTAGTTTGCTAAAGAAGTGTATCTTATCTTCACTTGTCCACGACTTTTTTCTAAACCAATTCATTCTATTTGTGCTTATCCAGTTTGTATGAACAGCATCTTAATTCGGATAAATCAAACTCTCAACCACCTCATAATCTATACTTCCATCTTCATTGATAAAATACTGGATAAGCAATTCTCCCCAACGACTACCATCAGAAAAGTCGGCAATAATCCATCGATGATTGAGTAAGTGTACTTTATTTATCAAAAACGGACTCCCATCTCCTTCCCAATCAACCAGTACATTACCTTTCGCTGTATTTTTTTCAATAACACCATCGCTTACTTTTAAAGTTAAACTATCTATATCATAATTATCTCGCTCAAAGTAGTCGTATGCTTTATCATTTCCGCGTAAACTAAAATAGTCCAACTCAAACAGTCTACTGTCTAAACTAACAACACTATCCCTAGCTTTTTGAAGCTGGTTTTCGGTATTGTTTATTCTTCGTTCATAATCATCAGATACTTTCTTTACGTTCACAAACTGAAAAATAATCCAGAGCACTGCAAAGAGAAAGAGATACATAAAAATACTTCGTTTCATTAAGGTAGTCTTACGGTTAATCCATCATAAGCCAAAAATACGTTGTTCGGAAGTTTTTTTTCGACTTCTTCGTGAAATCCCATCGTATGGCTTATATGAGTAAAATAAGTTGTTTTAGGTTGTAATTGGTGTACCAGATCAAGAGCCTCATCTACGGTCAAATGGCTTTGATGTTGCTCGTAACGCAACGCATTGATAACCAGTAGCTCGAGGTCTTGTAGTTTTTGCATTTCGGCTTCTGGAATAGTTTTAACATCGGTGAGGTAGGCTAATTGCCCAAAACGATAGCCAAAAATAGGTAGACTGCCATGATGTGCCTTTATAGGTATAACTTCTAGGTTATTGAGGGTAAACGATTGACTCTCTTTTACCTCGTTTATTTGCACTTTTGGCGCACCAGGATATCTATCTTTCGTAGCAAACACATACTCAAAACGGTATTGCAAGGTATCTAGTACGCGTTTGTTTCCATAAATAGGTAAATCCCCTTGTTTAAAAACAAAAGGTCGTATATCGTCTAGACCTGCCACATGATCAGCATGCTCATGAGTGAATAAAATGCCATGTAGTACTTCTTGCTTACGCGAAAGCGTACGCAGCATCTGTTCCCTAAAATCTGGACCGCAATCGATTACATAATTATAATGATCCCATTGCACCAATGCAGAAACTCGCAAACGCTTATCTCTTGGGTCATCACTTAGACAAACAGGATGCGTGCTCCCGATTACAGGAATACCTTGTGAAGTACCAGTACCTAAAAAAGTGATTTTCAAATGCTGTTGCGCTAAACTAATCACAAAAATACACTTAATTTTTTGTCACAATAGCCTATTTGTTATCTTTGAATAACCCATATTTAATGACTACTACACTATGGCTATAGCTATACTTGGTGATAAAGAATTTGAAAAAATTCCCTCCATAAAACACAAAGTCCTACGAATTAATCTTAATGAAAACGTATATGGCACCTTTGCAGAAATAGGTGCAGGACAAGAAACGGTGCGACATTTTTTTAGGGCTGGAGGCGCAAGTGGTACTATTGCTAAGGCAATGTCTGCTTACGATAAGGATTTTAGTGATGCCATTTATGGACAAGAAAAAGATGGTCGCTATGTAACAGAGGCAAGGCTTAAGAAAATGCTTACCCATGAGATGAATCTTATGGAAGACCGCATCTCTAGTTATAAAAATCCGAATAAAATTTTCTTTACATATGCCAATACGGTTGCAACTATTGATTTTGCAAAAAAATACAAAGGTCACGGTTGGGTAGGTATAAAATATCAAACTGTTCCTGAAGGAGAATTCAATGAAATCATTCTGCACGTGCGTTTTCACGAAAATGATGCGCGCCTGCAACAACTTACTTTAGGAACCTTAGGCGTAAACCTAATTTATGGAGCCTTCTATAAGCATGATAATCCAAAAAAATTACTCCGCTATCTCTATGATCATATTGATAAGGATCAGATAGAAATTGACACCATCAATTTTTCTGGACCACAATTTGAGGAGGTAGATAATCGTCTAATGAGTCTGCAATTGGTTAAAAACGGAATGACCGAAGCGGTTATGTTTGGTTCTGATGGCAATAATATTTTACCAGCTGCCATCCTGTATAAGAAGAATATCTTGGCTTTACGTGGAAGTTTTAGACCCGTAACCAAGGTAAATATTGATATGTATGAAAAAGGCTTATCTAAATTCCTAGAAGCTAATAGGGTAAATGAAGATAAGACTATTACTATATTTGAAATCACACTTTCCAATCTAAGAGCCGAAGGTGAAATAGATGAAGAAGATTTTATGGCACGAGCTCAATTACTCTGTAAATTAGGGCATACCGTGATGATCTCCAATTTTCAAGAGTACTATCGTGTGGTAGAATACTTCTCCAATTATACCAAAGAACGCATGGGACTTATTATGGGTGTTCATAATCTAGTAGATGTATTTGATACTACTTATTACCGCCACTTAAGTGGAGGTATTTTGGAAGCCT
>CAZDFA010000011.1:0-38690 GCA_964504555.1 uncultured Flavobacteriaceae bacterium
AGTATTTTCATCACTTAGATCCAAAATGTCGTCATTATCTTTATCATTAGTAGTTAAATCAAAAACAGATAGTATACCATTCTTAGCTTGAAGATCTACTAAAAACTCAATTTCATAAGAATGACTTGTCCATTCTAATTGAAGCTTTCCTTCAGGAGTAGGAAATGCATAAGTTACTTTATTATCTAGGTATATATATTCTTTATAAGAATCTCCGAACCACTTTAATGCCTCTGTGTCAAGGGCTATTCCCTCTCCTTCATACCAACCATCTTTTAGTTGAGCAAGTTGATCTAGTCTATATGACAAATCAAATTCATCCAAAAGGATCAGGTTTTCTACTTGATTAATTTCTTTAAGTTTAGATGAATTAGAAAAGAGACCAATTCCTTCAATCATTACTTTTTGATTACCGTCACTTGCACTAAATGCTTGTAGAAATAGGTCTTTAGTTTCTTCAGAAAAAGCTCCAGAGTATTTTTTGCGATATGGTGTTTCAATAATAAAAGATGATTTACTTTTATCCATTTCGCTTAAAATACCTTTAATAGAAATGACTTCGGTGTATTCTCCAGAGGTTGTCGAAGCTGAAATTAGCTTACGACGAGTAGATCTTGTGAATTCGGCTTTTTTTTCAGGAAAACTTGGGCGAAATTGAATTACTTCATCTTTTTTTAATTTTTTGCCGAACCTATTAAAATAGGTTAATACATTTTGTGGGACAATTTCAGTGATAATACCATCTTCTGAAGCTATCTGAATAGCATCCTTAATCTTCTCACTAGCTCGTTCAAAGTAAGTAACATTCCAAGCAGGAAGCATCCCTGATAATGTAAATACCATGATTATTTTGGGATTGTGCTTCCTTCATTTATACTTTGCAGTTCGAAGAAAATTCTGCTGTCAAAATTTTTAGGAACTCTCTGTCTATCCTGATTTTCTAGAAGATAGATTTGTTTCGCCATTTCTAGTGTCATTTCTTGCAGAACCTTCAAATCTTCAAGCAATTCTAATGGCATAGCGTGTTGAGCGAAACGTGCACCAGTATATCTTGGACTAAATATTTCTTTTTTATTATTCACTTTTAAAGAAACGCGACATACGTAATAATAGTGCAAATATATATGAATGTTTTTTCATGAATAATTACAATACTTTGACAACATCTTTTGCAAAATAACTGGCAATCATCGATGCTCCAGCGCGTTTTATGGATGTGAGTTGCTCCAGCATCACAGCATCGTGGTCAAGCCAACCTTTTGAAGCTGCGGCTTTGAGCATGGCATATTCGCCACTCACCTGATATACGGCGATAGGCACATCTACCACTTCCCGCAAATCCCGAACAATATCTAAATAAGCTAAACCAGGTTTTACCATAACAATATCGGCACCCTCTTCAATATCCATGAGGGTTTCTTTGATGGCTTCATTACGATTGGCGGGATCCATCTGGTAGGTTTTTTTGTCTTTGGGAACATCCTGAATATCAACCGGAGCGCTATCCAATGCATCCCTAAACGGCCCATAGAAGGCAGAGGCATATTTTGCACTATAACTCATAATGCCTGTATTGTGAAAGCCTTCATCTTCTAGTAGGGTACGTATTTCAAAAATGCGACCGTCCATCATATCGCTAGGCGCAACAATATCGGCTCCAGCTTGTGCGTGTGATAAAGACATTTCTGCAAGAATGGCATTGGTATCATCATTGATGATTAGACCATTCGCCACAATCCCATCGTGTCCAAAGCTGGAATAGGGGTCTAGGGCAATATCGGTCATCACCAACATTTCTGGAACAGCATCTTTTACCACTTTAATAGCACGTTGCATGAGTCCGTCAGGATTGAGGGCTTCTGTTCCGGCATTGTCTTTTAGATTGTCAGGTACTTTTACAAAAAGCAATACGCTTTTGAGACCCATAGCCCACAAGGCTTTTACTTCTGCTGTAATAGCATCAAGGCTTAACCGATAATAGTCGGGCATCGAAGAGATTTCTTCTTTGATGCCTTTGCCTTCCACAATGAATAAGGGGACGATAAAATCATTGGGCGTGATTACAGTTTCTCGAACTAAAGATCTTATGGCTTCACTGCTTCGTAATCTTCTGTTTCTGCGTAGTGGGTACATAGTTACTCATTTGTCAGGTCGAGCGCAGTCGAGACCTATTTAATTCTTTGAAAATATAACACCTCGACTGCACTCGAGGGGGACATCATTTAAACCCATTCTCTTGGGTTTTTCAACACTTGTATTAATCGTTCTTCCTGGCTATTAGGTTCTGGATGATGGTTATATTTCCATTGTACAGTAGGCGGTAGGCTCATTAATATACTTTCTATACGTCCATTAGTGCGTAAGCCGAAGAGCGTGCCTTTATCATGAACGAGATTAAACTCGACATAACGCCCACGACGTATTTCCTGCCAGTCTTTATGCGCTTTCGTGAAAGCGGTATCTTTCCTACGTTCAACTATAGGGATATATGCTTCTAGGAAGCTATTACCAACATCGGTAACAAAGTCATACCATTCCTGTACAGAACGTTCAGGCGTTTGTTTGAGGTAGTCAAAAAAGAGTCCGCCAATTCCGCGTCCTTCCTGACGATGGGCATTGTAAAAGTATTCATCACAACGCGCTTTATAGGTTGGATAAAAAGCAGGATCATGTGCGTTACAAGCTTTTTTACAGATCTGATGAAAGTGAGTGGCATCTTCATCAAATAGGTAGTAGGGTGTGAGATCCTGACCCCCGCCAAACCATTGATCGACCAAAGTTCCTTTCTCATCATAAAGTTCAAAATACCGCCAGTTAGCGTGTACAGTGGGCACCATAGGATTGTACGGATGTAATACCAAACTTAAACCACAAGCAAAGAAATTGGCATTAGTCACCCCAAAGTATTGCTGCATGGCTTCCGGGAGTATGCCGTGGACAACCGAAGTGTTTACACCTCCTTTTTCAAAGACGTTTCCGTTTTCGATCACTCGTGTTTTGCCACCACCACCTTGTGCACGTTCCCATATATCTTCCTTAAAAGTTGTCTTACCATCTATAGCTTCCAGCTCACTGGTAATGGTATCTTGTAGCCTATGGATATAATTAACGAATTGATCTTTCATGCTTATTCTACAAGTGCACTATTTTGATTAGATTCCTGACGGATTATTTCTACAGTTTGCTGAGAAGCCGCGGTAACCGTTAAGGGTAATACGATTATAAAACCGAGTATAGGAATAATTAACAGCGCCATAAAAACCATGCCATTACCGATTGCATAACCTCTGTTTCTTTGTACAAAGACCACACTCTCCTTATAATTAAAATGGCGTTCCAGAGTATAATCCATATTACCAAAACCAGCATAATAAGATTGCATAATAAAAAGCAGAATGGTTGATAGGGTACTTCCAATAATGGGGATAAACCCTAAAAGTAAAATAGGAATAGTCAATAACAATTCTTTGATGAGGTTTCTCACATTAATGTATATACCACGCCACAACTGCCCAGTAAATGTGGTCTTTCTATGTGCGTGATCTGTTTCGCCTAAGAGGTGAGCCTCAATTTTTTCGGAAACGGGGCTCATAAAAGGGGCGCTTAACGCCATCACTGTATGCTTATAAATAATAAACCCAATTGTTAGAATAAGAATAGCGCTTAGGATTTCAGCAACAATAAAAAATGCTTTAGCTCCCCATTCCCAGGGCCATAATTTGGCAACCCAATGCCCAATATTATCGGCAAATCCATAGGCCGAAAACCCTATAGCAAGCCCGACTACAACACTTATTAGAATAGGAATACCAAAGTACTTCCATAACCCCAGTTTTGACAGTAAACCAAAGGAAGTGGTGTAGGTTTTTAATCCGAGTGCTATTTGTTTAATCATCTTCTATATGGGCTAGTTGGTTAGGAAAATGAGTAAGGCTTGCTATGGCAGGGTGCTTTCGCGAAAGCGGAATTAGAGCAAAGATAAGCTGGATCATTTGTAGTTCACTTACTTTAGGATACGTTAAGGCATAGTCTCTACCGATGCGGTTGTTATGTAAATCCATTGCTTCTGCCAATGGTGTGTTGGGAGAGAATTCCTCGTGCCAATCGGTGAGCTTTTTGGCCCAGGCCGCAGCGCGGAGAGGAGCAGCTCCCCAGCGGATGCTTTTAAGAATAATCAAGGCATTCCACAAGGCATGTCTGAAGGCATTGGCTTTTCCATTTTGATGGTGCTTGTTGCCAAATTCGGTATCACAGACAGCAACGGTTTTTCTCGTAGCAGTATAACTAGGAATGACATACAAGGGATGAGATAAGCATAGTCTTAGCAGACTGCCCAACCTAGACCAGTTCATCTTTTTTATGACGACTAGCAGATTCATTTTCTAAGAATATGGAAAAGCTTGTTTTTATAATCTATAGCAATAGTCTTGTCTAAGAATAATTTGTTGCCAGTAATCCCAATTATTGGTATACTATCTACATATTGTGTTTTTAGAGGTCTTGTGGTTAGGTAAATATTTTGATTGCGTAAGTCCAAACCTTTTGTAGGGGCATTAATAAAGGTTGCTTCGTAGGTGTCAAATATTTTTCCAAACGATGATACTTGTAGGGTATCACTCTGCGATTGTAATTCACCATATCGTTCCCAAAAAGTGCGTTCTGATGTTAGAAATGGAAAGATACTTGATCCTGTATCAAAAACTACGTAATAGGAATTTTGATCTATTTGAAAGGGGAGCAACACCCAATTCTGCGCATTGATTTTGAAAGGGATACTTTTCTGGATAAGATATGAAGCAGGAATGCTATCTAAACGAGCCAATCGCTCATTTGGGTAATCAATAAGTATAACCTTGCCTACGCAAAATTGAGCGCCAATAGTCCCCATAGGGGTATTGTAATTACTTTCAAACCCATTTCGTGTTAATCTTATGGATTTTGATGGCATTAAGGAAACATTTTTTTGAGCGATGTCTATATCACCAAAATTATAGGTTACATCACTTAATATACGAGAGATTCTCTTGCCATTAATTATCGTTTCTGTTACTGTGTCTTTATTTATTTGATTCGCTATTTTCGAATCAAACGAAGCAAGTGCAAAAATGAGTTCTTCATCTAGAAATCCAAAAGACCCCGTATCAAATTGTGATGAAAATTGACTTTTACTGCCATTTAAATGATAGTTTATAAACATACCCGCCTTATCATACGTTTGAGAACCCATCTTTGAGGATTGCCAAAAAAAGTCAATCCATGGTGTTTCATCTTTTTGACAAGAAAAGAGAGAAGCAAAAGTTATAAGGAGTATGATTGTTTTTAGTTTCATCTACTCACTATAGGTTTTTACGGCCTCAATAAAAGCACCTGCGTTTTCTAGCGGAATATCGGGTAGGATGCCGTGGCCTAGATTGACAATATAACGGTCTTTACCAAACTCCCTAATCATCTGGTGTATCATGGTTTTGATTTCTTTTGGAGGCGAATAAAGCCGCGTAGGATCAAAATTGCCTTGCAAGGTGATGTTTCCTCCAGTGAGATAGCGCGCATTTCTGGCATTGCATGTCCAATCAACACCCAAAGCGGCAGCACCGCTTTTTGCCATTTCTGGCAGGGCAAACCAACAACCTTTCCCAAAAGCGATTACAGGTGCGTGTGCTTTTAGTGCATCTATAATTTGCTGGACATATTGCCAGGAAAAGGTTTGATAATCAGTTGGGGATAACATCCCTCCCCAACTGTCAAATACTTGGACCGCATTAACCCCAGCCTTTACTTTTTCCTTAAGATAGGCAATAGTGGTATCTGTAATTTTTTGCAGTAAGTCATGTGCTGCTTCGGGTTGGGTAAAGCAAAATTTCTTGGCTTTATCAAAATTCTTGGAGCCTTGCCCTTGAACACAATAGCAGAGTATCGTCCACGGACTTCCAGCAAAACCGATAAGCGGGACTTCATTATTGAGCTTTTCTTTGGTCAGGGTGATGGCCTCCATCACATAGCCTAAGGTTTCCTCAATACTAGGAACAACCACCTGATCAACATCTATTTGGGAGCGCACTGGGTTAGGAAGCCATGGGCCGACATTGGGTTTCATTTCTACCTCAATATTCATAGCCTGTGGAATTACCAAAATATCAGAAAAGAGGATAGCAGCATCCATCCCATAGCGACGTATAGGTTGCACGGTAATCTCACTAGCGAGCTCTGGAGTTTGACAGCGCGTAAAGAAGTCATACTTGTTTTTGAGCTCCATAAATTCTGGCAGGTAGCGTCCTGCTTGTCGCATCATCCATACGGGTGGACGATTAACGGGTTCACCTTTTAGGGCTCTTAAGAATAGGTCGTTTTTGATCATACTTTTTATATCCTCACCCCCAATTGGTCTTCTTCAAAAGAGGCAGGAGGTAGATTATTTTTTAATGTTTTTACGGCTTTGGCAATGACACTTTCTATGGTAGTATCATTGGCTACAATGACTTGATCGGTATAGTTTCTGGCTGTAGTGGCTGTGGTTTCTCCGATGCAGAAATGCCATGTTTCTTTTTTGCCCTCATCCCCAGCCCCTTTCCCAGAGGAAAAGGGTTTCATTTGATTCTTCTTGAAAAAACTCTCAACCCCTGATGGACTAAAAAATAGAATACCATCAAAGGTTTGATTAAAGGTTCTTGGATTATGTTCTGTTTGATAGGTTATAACTTCTTGTAATGAGACGTTTTCTTCCCTTAAAATTTCTAGGGTTTCATCCCTTCTTCGATTGCCGCAGAAATAGTAAAATCGCTCGTTTTTGTGATTTTTTGCTATAAAACTAGCCAATTCTGCTCCATTTTTGGCGATTTTAAGCACTTTCTGACCGTTTTTGAAAATTAGGGAAGCTGTTTTTTTGCCAACAATGAACATTCTTACTTTTGACACCCCCCTCGATCCCCCCTTCTTAGGAGGGAAGGGCTTCACTTTATTAAGATAGGCTTTTGCCCCGTTTTGACTGGTGATAATGATGTTTTCTAATTCCTTGGGCATCTCAAAAGAGGTAGGTGTAATCCTGATAGCATCATATTCCACAAAAGAAAGCCCTGCGTTCAATAGCAATTCGCGCTGGTTGGCTAAAAGTTTTTTTGTGGAAAGTACTGTCATTCTCTACCCGTTTTGGTCATCGTATCTTTTATCTCCTTCATTAATTCCCTACCGCCTTGATTTAAAACTTCATGCGCGCTATTTGCTCCAAAGTCTTCAAATTGAGTAACTGAAATTGTTTTTTCAATTGTAATTTTTTCAGCACCATCTAGAGAAAATAGGCAGCCTTTAAAGTGGATTTGTCCTTCTTTCTGAATGGCCAAAGCTCCAATGGGCGCAGTACAGCCTCCCTCGAGCGTTCTTAAAAATTCGCGTTCAATTGCCGTACATAGCGATGAGGCTTCATTATTTAATGAAGCACAGGCTTCCAAGGTTTCGATATTTTCATCTAAACTGGCGATCATCATCGCGCCTTGGGCGGGAGCAGGAATCATCCAATCTAGTGTTTCGTAGGATTCCGGGAGGAGGTCAATACGTTGCAGTCCAGCTTGAGCGAAAATGGCTCCTTGCCAATCGCTATCAGTAAGTTTTTGCAACCTTGTATTTACGTTACCACGTAAATCCATCACGTTGTGGTGATGATAGCGATGCAACCATTGCGCTTTTCTACGGAGACTGCCCGTAGCGATTGTACATGCATTTTCTGGATTAAAATCTCCTTTGGTCACTAGAATATCGGTTACTGTAGCGCGTTCCAATACGGCTGCTTGTACAATACCTTTGGGTAAAGCGGTAGGTACATCTTTCATACTATGTACGGCGATGTCTATTTCTTTTCGCAATAGCGCAACATCCAGCGTTTTGGTAAAAATACCAGTAATGCCTAGTTCGTATAATGGCTTATCCAAGACCAGATCTCCGGTAGATTTTATAGAAACGAGTTGTGTTGAGTAACCCAATGATTCCAACTGTTTCTGTACAGTTTTCGCTTGCCAGAGGGCTAATGCACTATCTCGTGTTCCTATGCGAATGGAGCTAGTCATAGGTTTTTTGAATCAAGCTGGAAGATATCTTCCAACAAGGCAATGGTTTCGGTAGTTTTTCCATTGGCTTCTCGAAGGTGATGCGCAACTTGGTTGGTGATTTTTTGAATCAGCTTATCAGATAGTGCAGACGCATCTGCCTCATTATAATCAGGTGTTTTCTTACTCTGGTTAGCAAGCTCGTTTTCTTTGAGCTGGATCAGTTTTTGCTTTAAAGACTGTACTGTGGGTGCAAATTTTCGCGTTTCGAGCCAATTCTCAAATTCATCTTTTATTTCTGCTATAATTTGCTCTGCTTGAGGAATATATTGTTCGCGGCGTTTGAGCGTTGCATCGGTAATTTGAGAAAGTTGATCTAGGTGAATAACGGTTACATCGGGTAAAGAACCTACGTCAGCGGCTACATTTTTTGGTATGGATAAATCCAAAATAAGTAGAGACTTTTTGGTATGTATTAGAGATTTATTGATCGTAGGTAAGGGCGCTCCAGTAGCAACTACCAAAATATCAGTTTGCGCAATCTCGCTCTGGATAGTTGCATAATCTTTAACCACTAAATTGAATTTCCCTGCAATTTTTTCCGCTTTAGCTTTAGTTCGATTAATTAATGTGATGTGCGAATTCTTAGTTTGTTTAATAAGATTTTCACAGGTATTACGGCCTATTTTTCCTGTACCAAAAAGGAGAATATTTTTTTCAGATACATAGGGTACACGAGCCAAAATATATTGTACGGCAGCAAAGCTTACAGAGGTGGCACCACTACTAATTTGCGTTTCGTTTTTAATACGTTTACTGGCCTGAATGACGGCATTACAAAGGCGTTCTGTAAATGGATTGGTTAGCCCTTTATTTTTAGATTGTTTAAAACCACTTTTAAGCTGCCCTATAATCTCAAAGTCACCTAATATTTGACTATCCAGTCCAGTACCCACGCGAAAAATGTGCTGAATAGCAGCATTACCAGTATGAGTATAGGCCACTTCTCTAAAAGCCTCTTCATCGCCACGCGTATAAGAGCACAGTAAATATGTAAGCTGATCGGGATGATCAACAACACCATACAACTCAGTACGATTGCAGGTGGAGATGATGGTTAAGGCTACAATGCCCTTGGCAGCAGCATCGTCTAATATAGCCTGTTGAGCATCCTTCGTAAGACTAAAATATCCACGTATAGACGCGTCTGCCTTGCGATAACTCAAGCCTATAACGCTAAACGTTTTTTTGGCAGTTTTATGAGATGTGCGATTTGCCATTTTGCGAAGCAAAAATAAAGGGCTAGTTGTTAAAAAAATAACGCTAGAAGCATCAAAACTATCGGTAACGGTTTTTTAAGCTTAATTTTTGGAGATTTTGATCTAAAGTCTGTAAATTTAGGCAATGCAGAACCTGCAATTAGTTAATTTTATTTAGAATCATTCTAATTAAAGAATTAAGTTTGCTACTAAAAATGTCGCTAGACGCATGAAAGAAGAACTTCACATTGAAGAAGGATTTAGTGTATTGATTTTTGAAAGTCATACGACTGCTCCTTTAAAAGTTGAAAAGGCTGTGGATAGTAGCTTTATCCAGTTTCATTTTTGTCTAAAAGGGAGTGTTACTTTTAATTTTAACGAGGGATCGTACCAGCTCCCGCTTTGCGAAGATGGCTCGCTATTACTCTATAACCCAACCCGAGATTTACCGTTGCACTTGCGTTTAGAACCTAATTCCTGGGGGATTACTGTGCTTATTTCTATTACAAAGTTTCATGAGTTGTTTTCGCGTGAAGCACATTATATCTCTTTTCTCAATGCCGATAATAAAGAGCGTAAATATTATAAGGATGGTACTATAACACCGCCTATGGCCGTGGTGTTGAGTCAGCTGTTAAATAACAATTTGCACCCTAGTCTTAAGCAATTATACACCAAAGGGAAAGTTTATGAATTATTGAGTTTGTACTTTAATCGCTCGGAAGAAGCTGATATTGAACAATGCCCCTTTCTAGCCGATGAGGAGAATGTTGTAAAACTCAGAAGAGCCAAAGAAATTATCATTGCCCGTATGGTAGAACCACCAACCTTGCAGGAGTTGGCTGATGAAATAGAGCTGTCTCTCAACAAGCTCAAAGAAGGTTTTAAACAGATTTATGGGGACTCAGTCTATAGCTTTTTATTTGATTATAAGATGGAAGTTGCCCGACAATTGCTGGATTCGGGGAGCTATAATGTCAATGAAGTGGGCTTAAAAGTGGGCTACAGTACCTCTAGTCATTTTATAGCAGCCTTTAAGAAAAAATTCGGTACCACACCCAAAAAATATTTGATAGCAATTGGCTAAATGTAACTCCAGCTTTTTAACCAAGTCCAATAGCTTGAAAAAATGTAGAAGATTCAAAAAGGGGTTTCAATACCGCTATTAAAAACTCTTATACATTTATTAACGGCACTCCGGGCCTTTCAGCGTATTTTTGTTTTAATTTAAATTGTAGTTGATGAACAAAGGTGTTTTATTGGTTAATTTGGGATCACCTGATAGTACCAATCCTAAGGACGTAAAGCGCTATCTGGGACAGTTTTTAATGGACGAACGTGTGATTGATGTTCCACTATGGGCGCGCACACTTTTGGTTAAAGGCATTATCCTGAACACACGTCCTAAACAAAGTGCCAAGGCCTACAGCAAAATTTGGTGGGATGAAGGATCACCCCTTATTGTCTTGACGCAACGCTTACGCGAAAAGGTACAAACTCACACCAAAATCCCTGTGGAAATCGCTATGCGTTATGGAAAACCATCACTGCATAGCGGACTTCAAAAATTGCATGATCAAGGGGTAGATGAGGTGCTATTGTTGCCCTTGTATCCCCAGTTTGCTATGGCGACTACCGAGACGATTACTGTGCTTGCCGAAGCATTGCGAACCGAACATTTCCCGAAAATGCAAATCACCAATGTGCCTGCCTTTTATAATAAGCCTGCATACATCAAAGTGCTATGTGACAGCATTGCCGAACATCTGGAAGGATTGGATTATGAACACTTGTTATTCAGCTATCACGGGGTGCCTGAACGCCATATTCGCAAAAGTGATATTACCAAGTCCCATTGTAGAATCGATGGAAGCTGCTGTCAGGCCGCTTCAAAGGCCCATGAGTTTTGCTATCGTCATCAGTGCTACGAGACAACCCGTCAAGTAGGCCAATATTTAAAATTAAAACCGGGTACTTTTTCTACCTCTTTTCAGTCTCGATTAGGCTTTGATCCCTGGTTACAACCATATACCGACCGCACTATTGAACGTATGGGTAAAGAAGGCATTAAAAAAATGGTCATTGTCACACCTGCCTTTGTTTCTGATTGTCTGGAAACCTTAGAGGAAATCGCTATGGAAGGAGAGGAAATCTTTCACGAAGTTGGGGGTAAAGAATTTACAACCATTCCGTGTCTTAACGATCGTGATGATTGGGCGGCAGTTCTCGGACAATGGATTAATGAATGGTCTCTAATTCATAATGCAACAGCCATTGCATAGATGAAAAAAGACAACACTGCATCACTTAGTACCGAACCCATCTCAAAACTCCTGATCAAGCAGGCAGTTCCTGCTTCTATTGGGATTTTAGTCATGTCCCTAAACATTATAGTTGACACTATATTTCTGGGAAATTGGATTGGTGGTTTGGCAATTTCGGCGGTGACTACGGTACTTCCTTTTACCTTTTTTATAGGTGCTATTGGATTGGCTGTCGGGATTGGCGGCGGATCTGTATTATCCAGAGCATTAGGGGCAGGAGATAATCATAAAGCCTTGGTTGTTTTTGGAAATATGACAACCCTTACCTTACTCACTGCAGGTATTTTGGCATTAAGTGGCTTGGCATTTCTAGACTTTTTTATTGACCTTCTCGGTGCCGATGATTCTTATCGCGAATTAGCACTTACCTACTATCGTATTGTACTGTATGGTATTGTAATGCTCGCTCTTTGTATGATGGGAAACAATGTGATTCGAGCAGAAGGGAAACCCAAATTCGCCATGTATGCCATGCTTATTCCTTCTGTAGGAAATATACTAATGGACTACATCCTTATTTATATATTTGATTTTGGGATGCAGGGAGCTGCCTGGGCAACATTTATAAGCTATGGATTGTGCTTTGCCTTTGTTCTATGGTTTTTTGTGTTTATAAGTGAGTTGCGACTCGCTCCGATGTTTTTTAAGCTTAAAGCAAAAATCGTTTCAGAAATCGCTGGCTTGAGTTTTGTGACCCTTGCCCGACAAGGAACTATAAGCGTGCTTACCGCTTTATTAATTCATGTACTCAACACTTATGGAGATGCATTGGATGCTGCGGTCTATGGGATTATACGCGTCATGTTGATGTTTGCCCTCTTTCCTGTTATTGGTGTTACTCAAGGATTTATGCCTATCGCAGGATATAACTATGGTGCAACTTTATACAAACGCGTACGAGAGACGATCAACACCTCGATCACCTATGCGGGTATTCTGGCCTTGGTAATTTTCATTGTAATAATGGTGTTCCCAAAACCCATTGTTTCCATATTCGTAGATGATACCGCTCCAGATGCTGCTGCGATATTAGAACGTACGCCCAATGCCTTACGCTGGGTTTTTGCGGCGACACCAATTATAGTTATACAATTGATAGGCGCAGCCTATTTTCAGGCTATTGGAAAAGCTACCCCAGCTTTGCTGTTGAGTCTTACTAAACAAGGATTCTTCTTAATTCCTTTGATACTTATTTTGCCAAAGTATTATGGAGTTCTAGGTGTTTGGATAGCCTTCCCTATTGCCGATGTCCTTTCCACTTTAGTTACTGGATATTATCTCAATAGGGAATTGAGAAAACAAAGAGATACTTGAGATTATTGAGTTATCTGCGGTTTCCTAGTAAAACCAACTTCCGCTTTACGCTAAAAGGAAGACAAACCAATGAATAGCGCTACCAACCAATAACCAGAAGGGAAGTACAAGGCAAAAATATCGCTACACTTAGGCTAAAGTTTTGAGGACTAAACACGCTATCTAAAATGTTGTCCGGACACGCATAAGCTATTTGTAACCAATACTGCATAAATTCTAATGCAGCCATTGCCAATAGGCTACAGGCATATTGATAAAAAAATTATGTTTTCTTAGTAGTAAGGATAAATATAGGT
This sequence comes from uncultured Flavobacteriaceae bacterium, assembly GCA_964504555.1. Lineage (GTDB taxonomy): Bacteria > Bacteroidota > Bacteroidia > Flavobacteriales > Flavobacteriaceae > Dokdonia. The sequence goes on from CAZDFA010000011.1 coordinate 13,227, forward strand.
ATCATATACAAAATGTAGCGTGTAATAATTTGCCTCCAATTTTGAAACTGAATAATTTCAATTTGAATCCAAAATTGACTTATACCAGCTTCTAAAGGCCGTAAGCCAAAACGTATATAAAAATTAAAGAAAGTGGAGTTTTAGAGATGGTTAGAAGGTGTTCTTTTAGCATTGTTGTTATAAGTTAATTTTCACCAACATTCTAAACCAGGGTTTTTTGATAACCTGATAATTTGAAATACCACTCAACTCAATAATCTTACACATTTCCTCTATGCTAAATGACCGTTGAATAGCGGTAAGGCGATCTGTTTTCGCCATATTAGAAATGGGCAATAAGTGCCTCAACCATTTAAATAAAAACATAGAAAGTTTACTCCGCCTTAGGTCGCTAAAAATAATGCTTCGAGTTGAAGTAGATTTTAGTTTTTTCAAAAAAGCAACTAAGGCCATATCATCAAAACGATAGATAAAATGACTACTTATCACCACATCACTACTAGGAACCCTAAATTCTTCGGCTAAGATATCATGAGTAATGAAGCGTGTATTTAAATAATTTGATCTATTTCTAGCTAATTGAGTGCTATTTGGATTGCCGTCAATACCAGTAAAATTAACAACAATGTCATTTTTTGCAAATCGTTTATTCAATTCTAATATGCAATCACCTCCTCCGCTGCCCAAATCGGTAATACGAATGGTATTTTCATCACCTGCTATTTGACCAACTATATTTTGAAGCAACTCATCATCGTCAACGACTGTGTCAATAACTGCATTAATTAGTTGTCTATGACACCCAAAAAGTCTATTTATAAAATGGAGGCTAGACAAGGTTTTTTCCAAATCCTCGCCTGCCAAAGCTAAATTGTCTAGCTGCTCGTTCTTATGTACTCGTATTGAGGGAGCCATTATAAAGCGTATTGATTTGAGTGACAGCTAGGTCTATTTTTTGCTTGATACTTACAAAAAGGCAGCCTCAAACATTGTTAAAATCCTTTTAATTAAACACATTCTAAATAAAAGCTATAACGTATTTAGTATTTTTAAAGGTTGGTTTAGACGAACTAATTTTTCTAGGTCACACATATTCAAAAAACTCAAACCTCTATTACTTTTAACTATGAAGATGTATTTAAAAACTCGAATATTTAGTTGTAGCCTGTGTCTATTTTTGGTGGCTTTTTCGGTAAATGCACAACAACCGGATATATCCAACCTTGAAGGTCTAGAATATCGTTTAATCGGTCCTTTTAGAGGAGGACGTAGTGCAGCCGTAACGGGAGTGTCTGGCCAGCCAGATTTATTCTATATGGGAACAACCGGTGGTGGCGTGTGGCGTACAACAAATGGAGGTGGTACCTGGGAGAATATTTCAGATGGGTTTTTTGGCGGAAGCATAGGCGCTATAGAAGTGGCGCAAAGTGATCATAATGTGATATATGTAGGTGGTGGCGAAGTCACTGTACGTGGAAATGTGTCTTCAGGATATGGGGTTTGGAAATCTGAGAATGCGGGAAAAACCTGGATTCAATCAGGGTTAAAAAATAGTCGTCATATACCTCGTATTCGAGTACATCCAGAAAATGCAAATGTAGTTTTTGCAGCCGTACTCGGCGATATTTATAAACCAACCCAGGAACGTGGCGTTTATAAAAGTATAGATGGGGGTAACACGTGGACTAAAAAGCTATTCAGCAATGAAAATGCAGGAGCGGTTGATCTTATTATTGATCCTAATAACCCTCGCGTGTTATATGCCAGTACGTGGAATGTTCGCCGCACACCCTACAGTTTGAGTTCTGGAGGGGAAGGATCAAAACTTTGGAAAAGTACCGATAGTGGTGAAACCTGGAAAGAGATTTCAACTAATGAAGGTTTTGCAAAAGGCACTTTAGGCATTATGGGTATTACGGTGTCTACTGTAAATAGCAATCGTCTCTATGCGATGGTTGAAAATATGGAAGAAGGTGGGCTGTATACTTCTACAGATGCCGGTGCTACTTGGAGCAAAGTTAATAGTGAACGCAAGCTAAGACAACGGGCGTGGTACTATACTAGAATCTATGCCGATACCCAAGATGAAAATACAGTATATGTAATGAATGTACGCTATCATAAATCTACCGATGGAGGTAAAACATTCAGCACCTACAATGCGCCACATGGTGATCATCACGATCTATGGATTGCTCCAGAAGACTCTAATAGGATGATCATTGCTGATGATGGCGGTGCACAAGTTAGTTATGATGGCGGAAGAAATTGGAGTACCTATCTCAACCAACCAACCGCTCAGTTTTATCGTGTAACTACAGACAATAGTTTCCCTTATCGAATTTATGTAGCGCAGCAAGATAACAGTACTATTCGTATACCGCATAGAACTAACGGTTTCTCCATTGGAGAAGACGACTGGGAATCTACCGCTGGAGGTGAAAGCGCGCACATTGCCGTGGACCCAGAAGACAATGAAATTGTCTATGGAGGGAGTTATGATGGTTTCTTAACGCGTGTCAATCATAAGAACAATACTGTTCGTTCCGTGTCCGTATGGCCGGATAACCCTATGGGTCATGGTGCCGAAGATTTTAAATATCGCTTCCAATGGAATTTTCCCATTATATTCTCAAAACATAATCCAGACCGCTTGTATACATTCTCCAATCATGTGCATATGTCGGAGAACGAAGGACAGAGCTGGAAGTTATTAAGTGGTGATCTTACGAGAAATGATCCAGAGAAGTTAAAGTCTTCAGGAGGGCCAATTACACAAGACAATACCTCGGTTGAATATTATTGTACCATTTTCGCAGCAGCAGAATCTCCACTTAAAGAAGGCCTGCTTTGGGTGGGTAGTGATGATGGTTTGATTCACGTCACCCAAGACGGTGGCAATAGCTGGAGTAATGTTACCCCTAAGGGCATGCCCGATTGGATGATGATTAATAGTGTAGAGCCTTCGGCTTTTGATGAGGGCACCTGCTACGTAGCGGGTACGCGATATAAACTAGGTGATTTTACACCCTATTTATATAAGACAACTGACTATGGCAAAAGTTGGAAGCGCATTACCAATGGTATTCCTGCAGAACATTTTACTCGTGTCCTAAGAGAAGATCCCAAACAAAAGGGGATACTTTATGCAGGTACAGAGACTGGGGCTTACATCTCTTTTGACGATGGGCAAAACTGGAAGTCCTTTCAACTCAATCTACCTATTGTACCCATTACTGATATGACGATCAAAGACAATAACCTCATTGTTGCTACCCAAGGGCGTAGTATTTGGATAATTGATGATCTGTCGGTAGTACAGCAGTTGCGCACTAATTCCGCTTTCGCGAAAGGCCAAACCGCTCTTCTCAAACCCAAACCTGCGTACCGCCTAGGTGGTAGTGGTGGCTCCTCCTCTTTCACGGCAGGGACGAATCATCCGGCAGGGGTGATGACCTATTTTAACTTGAAGAATTACGATAAGAAAAAAGATACGATTGTCCTGACTTTTTTCGATACGAAAAATGATACCATCAAAAGTTTTAGCACCGCTTCTAAAGAAGATGAATTGAAAGTAGAAAAAGGACTCAATCTCTTTAGTTGGGATACCCGTAAAGAAGGAGCCGAACGTCTTAAAGGAATGATTCTATGGTGGGCTAGTTTAGATGGTCCTAAAGCTGTTCCTGGAAATTATCGCGTCACCTTGGATGTAAATGGCAACTCACAATCACAGGATTTTGAAATTGTAGCCGATCCTCGTGCCGAAGCTTCACAGGCTGAGATGCAAGCGCAGTATGATTTTATAAGTGATATCAATAGTACCATTGATCGCGCTCACAAGAGCATCAAGAAAATACGCGACATCAATGATCGGCTGAAAACCTTCACTACCCAATATGCCGATGACGATCGTACGGAAACTTTACGTGACAAGTCAAAGGAGCTTCAGGAAAAGTTTGGTGAGATTGAGAAAGCACTGTATCAAACCAAAAACCGCAGTGGTCAAGATCCGTTAAATTTCCCAATTAAGCTCACCAATAAACTCGGGCATTTAAACAGCCTTGTGGGTATTGGTGATTTTGGACCTACCGCTCAGGACATTGCTGTAAAAAATGAACTGACTGCAGCTATTAAAAAAGAACTCACTGAGTTTGATGCGCTTATTGATCAGGAAATTGCAAATTTCAATAGCGAGTTTAACAAACTACAATTGAATTATTTGTTTGTAGAAGATTAATTAAACAAGAGGTTTTGATACGGCTGAGCGAAGCTCAGCCACTCAACCACCAAGAATATGAGAACGATTCAAGGAAATAGAGTGATTTTACAAAGTAAAACTGTATCGAGATCTGCGTTTTAGGATCTATAGATTACCCCTATCTTTGATATTATGCCTTATCTCTATATTAAAGCCCTGCATATCATTTTTGTTGTGACCTGGTTTGCGGGTTTATTCTATATGCCAAGACTTTTTGTCTATTTGGTAGAAGCCAACGAGAAACCATCTCCCGATCGGGAGATATTAGGCAAGCAACTAGGCCTAATGGCCAAACGGCTCTGGAAAATCATCATTGCTCCTTCTGTAGTTTTGTGTAGTTTATTTGCCTTTTGGATGTTGCATAGGCTACCAAGTCTGTTGCAAGAACCATGGATGCAAGTGAAATTAGGATTTGTAATATTGCTATATGCCTATCATATAAAAACCTGGATGATCTATAAACAACTTAAGCGAGGAAAATATAATTATACCTCTCGATTTATGCGTATTTGGAATGAAGGGGCAACCTTAATACTTTTTGCAGTCGTTATCCTAGCTGTAACGAAGAATGCAGTCAATTGGGTTTATGGTGTTTTGGGATTAATAGGTTTGGCAATATTGTTGATGTTAGGGATTAGATTTTATAAAAAGATTCAGGATAAGAATCCTGACGCTTAACTCTTAACTAGTGAAACTTTTAAGTTTTGGTCGTAATTCATTAGGCTATCGCATTTTTTTCGCGATGATATCACTGGTACTGCTCATGTTTGTGGTTATCACGGCAGTTACCTATTTACAGTCCAAAGAGCAAATAGAAGACTACAACACCGAGCGTCTTGCTCGAAAAGAAACTCAAATTAAAAAAAGCATTGATTTTATTCTTCAAGGCACTAGTTTTGAGTTGATAACAAAGAATGTTCCTTTTATTTTTAGAGATAAGATCTTTGAAATTTCTGGGATTCAAGGAGAGAATATAACCTTTTATAATCTCGAGGGCAACCCCTTAATTTCTTCTGCAGATCGTATAGATAATGTACATCAAGAGTCATTAACAAATCAGACGATGCGTGCTTTAGAATTGGCTCAAGAAAAACGCTATGTAGAACAGGTGCCCAAAGAGGGAAAACAATTCTCCTACTCTTATATAAACACTAATAATTTTAAGCCAATTGCCATCCTGCAGATACAATATGAGGACAGTAACACTTTTATAAATAAAGAATTACGAGAACTCATATTTAGACTAGCGGTTGTTAATTTAATTATGTTGTGTATAGCGATTGCCGTTGCATATTTTTTGGTGCGCTACATCACCCAAACACTCCATGCCATCGGCGAAAATATAAAAGGAACACAGCTGGATAAGCGTAACCAGAAAATTAATAATGTGGCATTGCCATCTGAAATACTTACTTTGGTCAATGCCTATAATGGTATGATTGATCAGATGGAAGAAAGCGCTGCCCAATTAGCACAAAGTGAACGGGAAGCTGCTTGGCGCGAAATGGCCAAACAGGTGGCACACGAGATCAAAAATCCGTTAACACCAATGCGTTTAACGGTACAAAGTTTCGAACGCAAGTTTGATGCTGATGACCCAGATGTTGACGCAAAAATTAAAGAATATAGCAACACCCTTATTCAGCAAATAGACACGATGAGCAGTATCGCTTCGGCCTTTTCCAATTTTGCCGATATGCCTGCACAGCAAAGTGAAATCCTAGATGTACCTAAAATTGTGCATCTGTCATTGGAGATATTTAGTGAACACAACATTCACTTTTCGCAAGAGGAAGAAGAAATATACGCTAAGTTTGATCGGACTCAGCTCATACGTGTAGTGACTAATCTGGTCAAGAACGCTATTCAAGCTACTAAAACTATAGAAAATCCTACTATTGCTGTAGACGTTAACAGTCAAGACGGGGAAGTTCAAATTACCGTTATGGACAATGGCATAGGCATTATTGATGAGCACAAACCTCGTGTTTTTGAGCCTAAGTTTACTACCAAGACCAGTGGCATGGGATTGGGTCTTGCTATGGTCAAGAATATTCTAGAAACCTATAATGGAAGCATTACCTTTACATCGGAAGAAGGGAAAGGTACTGTTTTCAAAGTCACCTTTCCTAAATAATAGTACAAACCAAAACCTATGAATTTCAACAACATTCTCTATCATACAGAAGCTGGCATCACCGCCATTACCATTAATAGACCTTCAAAACTCAACGCACTTAATAAAGAAACAATTGCTGAGCTTCATTCCGCTTTTGCGAAAGCGGAAACAGACACAATGACCAAGGTCATTATTATTACTGGAACTGGTGAAAAAGCCTTCGTGGCTGGCGCCGATATTTCTGAATTTGCTGATTTTTCTGTGGAAGAAGGTGCAAAACTTGCACGTCAAGGGCAGGAAACTCTCTTTGATTTTGTGGAAAATTTGAGCACTCCTGTTATTGCAGCTGTAAACGGTTTTGCTTTGGGTGGTGGCTTGGAATTGGCAATGAGCGCTCATTTTAGAATTGCTAGTGATAATGCCAAAATGGGACTACCTGAAGTTTCTTTAGGGGTTATCCCAGGTTATGGTGGGACACAACGACTACCGCAACTTGTCGGAAAAGGCAGAGCCATGGAGATGATTATGACTGCTGGCATGATTGATGCCGAAACAGCGCAGAATTATGGTCTTGTCAATCACATCACTGGCCAAGCAGAATTGCTGCCTTTAGCGCAGAAAATAGCAGGAAAGATTATGCGTAACTCCTCCGTAGCTATTGCCGCTGGCATCAAAGCAATAAATGCGGGATTTACCGAAGGGGTGAATGGTTATGATGCCGAAATACAAGCTTTTGGTGACTGTTTTGGCACAGCAGATTTTAACGAAGGAACGACAGCCTTTTTAGAAAAACGTAAGGCAGATTTTCCAGGCAAATAAAAACTTCAAGTAATGAAACATCTTTACATTTTAATTCTTTTTATACTCCCATTATTTTCTATAGCGCAGCAAACTCCAAAAATTAAAGGTTCGGGAATTGTAGTATCTGAAAAACACACAATAGAAGAAGCGGTTAATACATTGGTTGTGGATGGTGATCTTTTGGTTAGTTTGTCACAAGATACTGAAGGCGCTTATAGTATTGAGACTGATGATAATTTAATTAAAGCGATTGATTTTAAGATCAAGGATAGTACCATTACTATTTCGCCAAATAGTAAAATTACGAGAAAGAAAAAATTAGCTATTCAAATTGTACTGCCAATTATTAAAGCTATCACATTGGATAATGGTGCACAGTTAGAACATGATGGAACTTTAGATGGAGAAACCCTCTTTCTATCTGCAGGATCTTCTACAAAATTTGAATATGATCTCGATTATAAAAACAGGGTAGAAGTTGAGCTATTTGCTAATGCCGATGGTATTATTAAAGCCAAAACCAAGAAAGGCAAACTTAATATGGACGATAGAGCGCATTTGGATGCTTATTTCATAGCTGATAGCCTATCTATATTGGGTAATGATAATATAAAACTCAAGTTGGATGGTTCTTTAGAAATGACTACAATCAAATTGGCTGATCATAGTAGATTAGAAGCAAGGCGAGCATACATTACTGCAACCAACTTGACTATGTCCGGCACCTCTGATGCTATTATCAATAGTAAAGAAGAACTAAAGCTCCATTTAGATGACGATGCTAGCCTACAATTGTATGGAGATCCCACTATTACTGTTGATGCCTTAAAAAGCAAGTCAAAAATTTTAAAAAAAGAGTAGCAATTATAGTGACCACCCCTTGCGATACTCTCGTTTTACCCATTGGTTTGCTTCTGCATAATTAGTAACTCGCATATTTTCACCATCCCATTTGATAGTTTTGCGGCCAGGATAGCTATAGGGATCCCAATCACCTACTTTTTTTCCATTTTTAAGCACTTTATACTGAAACGCTTTTATTGCAAGATTACCCATTAATACAGCTTCAGTTAAAGGACCGCCATAAGAGAAGGGTGAGGAGGTGTTACCATTATTCAAACACGCCTCAATCCATTCACCCGCATGGGAATGTTTAACTCTTGGGATAGAAGGTGCTGGTGGGTTGAAATCCTTCATCCGCTTATTAGGCAGTAAGCGAGGATTGCCCGAATAGGTATCTGTAATCATTATACCATCACTACCGTAGAAGATACTTCCACCACCATTATTGCCTGGGGCTTCATCATCTCCCAATTCTGGTGGAAGATCCGGCATAATACCTCCATCATACCAGTTAAGAGAAAGGTCGCCGTGAACAGGTGAATCAAACTTTAAACGGACGATAGAAGAAGGCGGGCAGGCTTCACTATAATTTGCTTCAACAAAATCACCAGACCAGATCGTGGTGCAACTTGCTTCTGCTTCATAGGGGAATCCCAAGCCCAATGCTTTAAATGGTGTTTCCATAATGTGACAACCCATATCACCCATAGCGCCCGTTCCAAAATCCCAGAAACCACGCCATTTAAAAGGCAGGTAATTTTCATTATAAGGTCTGAAAGCTGCAGGACCTAACCACAAATCCCAATCTAGATGTTTGGGAACTGCTTGTTCTGTTGTAATATGTTTAAACCCCTGTGGCCATACTGGTCTGTTGGTCCAGCAATCAACGCGATGAACCTTGCCAATAAGTCCTGCATTTATCCACTCTTGTGCTTGTCGTATACCCTCGCTCGATGCCCCCTGATTCCCCATTTGCGTAATTATACCTTCATCCCTAGCAACTTTAGCCATTAATCGTGCTTCATAGATATTATGTGTCAGTGGCTTTTCTACATAGGCGTGTTTTTTAGCCCTCATAAAAGGCAAGGCAATAGTCGCATGGGTATGGTCAGGTGTCCCTACTACAATGCCATCTATTTCAGAAAGGTGATTCTCATATATTTTCCTAAAATCTCGGTATTGTTTTGCTTTAGGATGAGCACGATAGCTGTTAGCCCCCATACGATCATCTACATCGCAAAGCGCTACAAACTTCACTTTACCATGTTGTGTTAATTCATTGACAACGCCTCCACCGCGACCTCCAACACCAACAGCAGCTAGGTATAAGGTATCGCTAGGAGGAATATGTCCTTTGCCTAAAACAAAACTAGGGACAATGGTAAATGCAGCACTTGCAGCTGCTGACTTTATTAGGAAGGAGCGTCTTTTCATTTTAAGTGGATAAGGAATAGACTTAAATATAAAAAGAAAATACCAACCTATATTGAAAGGAAACCAATGATTGTATATGCCTAAATAAAAAAGTCCCAAAAAAGGGACTTTGTACCTTGGGTGGGAATCGAACCCACACTCCAATGGAACGCGAGTTTGAGTCGCGCGCGTCTACCAATTCCGCCACCAAGGCTGAAGAGACGGCAAAATTACACATTAATTTAGAGCTATCCCCATAATTGATGATTTTCTTCTATTCACTCTAAAAAATATCCCTAAATTTGCACCCTCTTTTATAAGAGGCTAAATAAGGAGTAATCAAAGAATAATGGCACCATCAGTACCACAACCCAAACTATTTGCTTGCACCCAAAGTGAAATTTTGGCAACAAAAATTGCCAATCACTTCGGGCAGGATTTAGGGAAGGTAATAATTTCAAAGTACAGTGATGGTGAATTTCAACCATCATTTGAAGAATCAGTAAGAGGCTCACGGGTTTTTATTATTGGCAGTACCAATCCATCGAGTGATAATATTATGGAGATGTTGCTTATGCTAGATGCCGCTAAACGAGCGTCTGCAAGACATATCACGGCAATAATACCCTATTTTGGTTGGGCGCGTCAGGACAGAAAGGATAAGCCTCGTGTCCCAATAGCTGCAAAACTAATGGCAAACCTGTTAGAAACTGCAGGAGCAACACGTATCATCACAATGGATTTGCACGCAGATCAAATACAAGGATTCTTTGAGCGCCCTGTAGACCATTTGTATGCAAGCACAATCTTTTTACCACATTTACAATCTTTAAAGTTAGACAATCTAACTATTGCTTCACCAGATATGGGAGGGAGTAAAAGAGCTTATGCCTATAGTAAAGCGATGGAAAGTGACGTGGTTATTTGTTACAAGCAACGTGCAAAGGCTAATGTCATTTCTCATATGGAACTCATTGGTGATGTGGAAGGTCGCAATGTAGTACTGGTAGATGATATGGTAGACACGGCTGGGACACTTACTAAAGCAGCAGATTTGATGATGGAGCGTGGCGCTTTGAGCGTACGCGCTATTTGCACACACGCTATATTAAGTGGTAGTGCTTATGACCGACTTTCAGACAGCCATTTGGAAGAATTGATAACCACAGACTCTATTCCATTGAGACAGGAACATTCAAAAATAAAAGTGGTAAGCTGTGCTCCCCTCTTTGCAGATGTAATGCATCGGGTAAATACCAATACCAGTATTGCATCAAAATTTATTATGTAACTATTTTTTAATTTTAATTATATCACAATGAAATCTATTGCGATCAACGGATCTAAAAGAGAAAGCGTGGGCAAAAAAGCAACAAAAGCCCTACGTAATGCTGGAGCGATCCCTTGCGTTATTTACGGAGGGGAAAATCCAATACACTTCAGCGCACCAGAACTAGCGTTTAAGGGTTTGATTTATACTCCAAACGCGCATACGGTCGAAATTGAAATTGATGGAACTAAAACAAGAGCTATCCTTCAAGACATTCAGTTTCATCCAGTAACAGACCGCATTTTACATATTGACTTCTATCAGATTTTTGATGATAAAGAAGTAACTATGAATATTCCAGTTAAGTTTATAGGTAATCCAGTAGGAGTGCTCAATGGAGGAGTTTTACGTAAGGCAAATCGTAAACTTCGTATTAAAGCATTGCCAGATAACCTACCAGATTTTATCAATGCAGAAATTAGCGAGTTAAAAATCGGTAATAAGCTATATGTTACGGCTATTGAGCAGGACAATTTTAGCATTATGCATCCCGAGAATACCGTAATTTGTCAAGTGAAAACCTCTCGTAATGCAATGGATGAAGAGGAAGAAGACGATGCAGCAGAAACTCCAGCTGAAGGTGGAGAAGCAGCTCCAGTAGAGTAAGGCATAAAGAAAATACTATACATCAAAAAGCATTCTTTTTTAAGGATGCTTTTGTATTTTTAGCCATATAACAAAACGCGTTTATGTGTGCATTTTGGAAAAATTTGTTTGGCACAGCTAAAAACACACAAGCTCTAGAAGATCCTATGAAAAAATTCCTTTTAGTTGGTCTTGGCAATATAGGCTCAGATTATGCCGGAACCAGACATAATATAGGTTTTGAGGTTGTTAACGCTTTTGCCAAAGCGTACGATACTACATTTGAAGCCGTTAAGTTTGGGGTACTTACCCGAACCAAGATTAAAGGGAAAACAGTTATCCTTTTGATGCCAAACACCTACATGAATCTTAGTGGTAAAGCCGTGCGTTATTGGTTGCAACAAGAAAAAATACCGCTAGATAACCTATTGATCATTACTGATGATTTAAATATAGAATTTGGCACCCTGCGTTTAAAAACCAAAGGTAGTGATGGCGGTCACAATGGCTTAAAAAGTATACAAGCCTTGCTGAATACCTCAAAGTATAATCGGTTTAGATTTGGGATAGGAAATAATTATAGAAAAGGACAACAAATAGATTATGTTCTTGGCAAATGGAGCGCGGAAGAAGAAAGCGCTCTTCCAGAACGCCTGGAAAAAAGTTGTGAACTGTTAACGGCATTTGTAACTTCGGGAGTTACAAATACGATGAATAATTTCAACGGTACCTAGGCTTGAAAACACATCACGGGTTAGATCATTTTAAGAATTCGGCAGGGACTATTGTCACCATAGGCACTTTTGACGGGGTACATATTGGGCATCAAAAAATTATTAAAAGACTTCTAGAACGAGCGCAATCTGAAAAACTAGAAGCAGTAGTACTTACTTTTTTTCCGCATCCAAGAATGGTACTGCAGCAGGATGATACTATCAAACTCATCAACACTATTGAGGAGCGAAGCGCATTATTAGCGAAATTAGGATTACATCATTTGATCATTCATCCTTTTACTAAAGACTTTTCCAGAATGGATGCAGCGCATTATGTGGAAGAAGTTTTGGTTAATACCTTAAATGCAAAAAAAGTAATTATAGGCTATGATCATCGGTTTGGGCGCAATCGCAGCGCAAGTATTGATGATCTTAAATTGTATGGAACACAATTTGGCTTTGCCGTTGAAGAAATTGGCAAACAAGAGTTGGACGATGTTGCCATAAGTTCAACCAAAATACGCCGTGCCCTAGAAGAAGGCGCAGTGCAAATGGCAAATGCCTATTTAGGTAGATCTACATCTTTAAATGGAGTTGTTATCGAAGGAAAAAAACTAGGTCGTACACTAGGCTTTCCTACAGCAAACCTAAAAATCGATGCAGGGTATAAGCTCATCCCGGCACAGGGTGTTTATATAGTCTCTGCTCAAATAGATCATAAGACCGTTTATGGTATGATGAATATTGGGATAAACCCAACTTTAAATGGGACTCAAGAAAGTATAGAAACCCACTTCTTTGATTTTAATCAAGATTTGTACGGCCGAGAACTAGAGATTCAATTGCTTAAAAGATTACGCGATGAACGCCGTTTTAATTCTATTGAAGCATTAAAAGAGGCCTTACAACAAAATGAATACCAGGCACGTCATTATATAAAAGAACTATGATGAGCCTACGAAAAATACTCTATCAACCAATAGATAACAGTGCTTTACTGGTATTTAGAGTGTTTTTTGGACTACTTATCACTCTTGAGGCTTGGGGAGCTATTGCCACTGGATGGGTGCGCCGCACTTTGGTAGAACCTCAATTTACTTTCAACTTTATAGGCTTTGATTTTTTACAGGTTTTTCAAGGCTACCCTATGTACTTTTATTTTGCGCTGATGGGAGTCTTTGGGTTTATGGTCATGATTGGGTATAAGTATAGATGGAGTATGCTGGGTTATTGTATTTTATGGAGTGGCGCATATCTTATGCAAAAAACATCTTACAATAACCATTATTACTTATTAATGCTCTTGTGCGGTATTATGGCTGTACTGCCCGCAGGGAAACATTTTAGTGTAGATACCTGGTTAAAACCTGAAAGTAAAAAAACTAGTATGCCCAGGTGGGTAGTTTTGATCATCATCATTCAATTATGGATTGTCTACACCTATGCTTCAGTAGCTAAATTCTATCCAGACTGGTTAGATGCAACTGTTCCGGAATTATTGATGAAAGGCCGCAAGGACTATTGGCTCGTGGGTGGATTATTACAACAATCCTGGACACATTGGAGCATCACCATTGTAGGTATTCTTTTTGATGGCCTAATCATTCCGGCTTTGTTATGGAAAAAAACCAGAAAATGGGCATTCAGCATATCTATATTCTTCCATCTATTTAACTCAGTGGTCTTTCGTATTGGGATATTTCCATATATGTCGTTGGCGTTTTCCCTTTTCTTTTTTGAAACAAAAACTATAAATAACATTTTCCTAAAACGCCGGAAACCGCATTTTGATCCCGAAACACATCCGGAAGAAAATACCATCCCAACTACAATACCTCCCTTAAAAAAAATAGGCATAGCTATTTTTAGCCTGTATTTTATTATTCAAATAGCCTTACCCTTACGGCATTGGTTTATACAAGACAATGTGCTATGGACAGAAGAAGGCCATCGCCTGAGTTGGCGTATGATGCTGCGATCCAAGTCTGGGAGATTAAGCTTTACAGGAGAAGATAAAGCCACAGGAGAAAAATTTGCCATTCAATACAAAGACTACCTCAGCAAAAAGCAAGCAAGGCGCATTGCAACAAAGCCTGATATGATTTGGCAATTAGCACAACACATAAAAGAGAAGTATGCCTCGGAAGGACGGGATATTGCTATTTATGCAAACTGTCGTGTCAAAGTAAATGGTAGACGCTACAGGCGGCTAATTGATCGTAGGGTAGATCTAGCTAGTGTTCCCTGGCAGGCAACTACACATCATGATTGGCTCTTACCCAGCGAGGATTATTTGGTAAAAGAGTAACATTAACCATTCTTGTTTAAACATCTTAATTTATTGTAAAATAGACTCTTCCTTTTTTAGGGGCATTAGCCCCTTTTTTGCTGACTATCAACAATTTTAACAGTTTTTATTGGGAGTTAAAAACTGGGAGGGGTATATTTATCTGAAATAAAGCTGTTTATAATTTAACGATACCAAAATAACAATTTTTAGTATTTGCTACTGCCAACATAACTCTAAGCAGCACACTTTTATTTAGTAATTTGTAAACAAATCAAAATGAGAATTTAGTCTTCGTGTTAATTTGCATCCCCATAGTTGTATTTGCTCAACCCAATAGTATTTGTAGCTGTACGAGTTCCTATGGTTTGCAACCCTACCATACGGGAGGCACCCATTTTGACCGTGATAGTGAAGAACCCGTAGTTTTTAGAGCTTATTTTATCTTACAGGAAGATACTGCTGATATGGAAGGCCTCGATGAAATCACCTATCTAGAAGCGGTTGCGTTTTTAAACATTCACTTCAATCCCTTTAACATCTTTTTTAAGTATATAGGTTTTGAGTTTGTAGATGATATACGGGCACACTTTGATAATGAGTACTTCCCCGATCGTATTAATATTAGAATTAATGATGTAGAAGATGGAGGTGCGGTTGCAGGCTTTCCTTTTCCTTTAAATATTATTATTACGCCTCAAGCATTTACCAATGAGTTGGACAGGCAATATTTGTTGGCTCATGAAGTAGGTCATATATTAGGTTTGGATCATATAAATGGGGTTACTGGTGCTCAGGAAGGAAGTTATACCAACCCACCCTTATGTAATGGAGCGCCTATTGCAACAGGCTTTTTTCCTGATTTTAATGCAAGCTCAGAACATGAAACCGTAACCCGAGATATAAACGACCCTGATTATAATGCAGATGAAGCTGGAGATTTTATAGTAGATACCGCAGCAGCCTACTTTACACCAACTTTATGTATAAACAATGCTTCGGGCATACCTACCATAGAATATGCCTTTAGCAATGAGGTGGTAGACGGGGTAAATGTACCCTATGAAAATATAGATGCCAGTAATTGGATGATCTCGCTTGATCAAGATGTAAATGAGTTTAATGCCTTTTTTAACAGCTTTACCCCAGGTCAGGTAGTGCGTATGCGGGAAACCATAGCCAATGAGCCCGATTTGCAACCTGCAAAAACTACCGTTGCCTCCCTCTATGAACCCTATAGTGGCAGTTATTTTGAAGCGGGTCCTAACTTACCCGAGCATACCCCACTGTTTCAACCAGGTTTTGACTATAAGTTTGTGAGTGCTGGTGGACAAACTCCATTTGGAGGTTATCAAAGCTTTAACCAACCAACCGCTTTTGAGGACATTAATTTTATTTTTGACTCAAGCAAACCGCTTAATACGGTAGATCGATTTTCATTAGATTTAGAAATGATTACCCATCCCAATAGGTCTGCTATTATTATTGAACAAGTAGATGCCCAACAACCCAGACGGGCGTATCACAATATAAACCGGGCTGCCAGTGGAGGAATGGTGATTAAATTTTTGGACAATGTACCCAATACCAATTATACGCTAACCCCAAAAGATTCTTTAGGTATTAATGAGCCTACGCTCATACAAGATTTAGAAAATGGTCTATATCTTATTGAAAAAAATTATAATGATGGTACGCAGGAGCAAGAAACCATTTTTAAAACCAATACTAATGAGTAATGCTAGTTCTTATACTCAAAGTATTGTTAATGTCACATTTGATATATTCAAATATTTTAGTAGTAAAAAATACTCATACAGTAATGCTAAGGCAAAAATGAAACGTATATATTTTGGCAATTCACCCTTCAGGGAGGGTATAAGATTGCCAAAATATAATCCCATATACTGCTTAATACTCGTTTCATCTATGATTTTGTCAATCCCTATAAAAGCGCAAATCACAGAAATCCCTGACCCAATATTTGAGGAGTTTTTAATATCAAGGGGGTTTGATTCAGATGGTGTCATAAATGGGCAAATCTTAACTAGTGATGCTGCTAGTATAAGTTCTCTTATTATTAATGATGCTCAACCTTTTTTCTTTATTAATGATTTTACAGGCATACAAGACTTTACAGCACTAAGTACCTTTGTAACCAATTTTTCAAACGCCACAGAACTTGATTTAAGTAATTTAAAAAATTTAAGCTTTTTAAGCGGTATTAATAATGACAATCTTGCCTTTTTAGACATTAGTCAGGCTATAAACCTAGCTACTTTTTCAATGGGTGCAGCTGGAGGCAATCTTACTACCCTTATATTACCAGAAACGGATAGTATTGAGACTTTTAGCCTAAGTGGTAGTGGTCTTATAGATTTAGATTTATCTGCTTATCCCAATTTGGAACAGGTTAGTTTATCCAATAATCTATCCTTAGAAACCTTAAATATTGCCAATGGTAATAATCTTAACATTGATTCTTTTGGTGCCCTAGGCAACCCTAACTTACGCTGTATCATTGTAGATGATGCAGCCTATAGCGAAGCCAATTGGCCCAACATACCAGATGGCGCTACCTATGTAGAGACAGAGGCTGCTTGTGAAGCCTTATCTATAGCAGATGATAGCTTGCTTACTTTTAATATATATCCTAACCCTGCAACAGACTTTTTTAACATACAAACAACTACCACACCTATACAACAGCTAGATATTTTAGACTTAAGTGGCAAACGCATAAAAAGCTTTAGCCAATCAGAGAATACCTATGCGATTGATAACATGCCTGCCGGTTTATACTTGCTAAGTATACAAACCACTGTAGGGAGCAGCATACATAAGTTGGTGGTTCAGTAGGTTAATCAGTTTAAATATTTTCTTTTTTAATAAATTATTTTATCTAGTAAAAGAGTAGTTTTTATTTCGCCTCCTCAGCTGTTTCGCTAACTTTGCGCCTTCAAAACTTGGAACTCATGTTAGAAGTTGCTCAAATTAGGTTACATAAAGATACTTTTGCAAAAGCGTTAACCAAAAGAAATCTGGATACCTTGCCACTATTGGATGAGGTATTGGCACTAGATGAAAAACGTCGCGCTAGCCAAACACAACTAGACAATACTTTGGCCGAGAGCAATACTATTTCTAAAGAAATAGGTAAATTGTTTAAAAACGGCGAAGTACAAAAAGCCAATATCCTTAAGGAGAAAACAGCAGGATTAAAGGCAAATACAAAGCAACTGCAGGAGCAATTACAAGAAGCTCAAGAGGGATTGAACAAGCTGTTATATGAGCTCCCTAATATTCCGCATAAAAGTGTGCCAGAAGGCAATAGTGATGAAGATAATGAAGAGGTGTTTAGACAGGGCGCTATTCCGCAACTTTTTGATGGCGCTTTACCACATTGGGAGCTCGCCAAAAAGTATGATCTTATTGATTTTGAGTTAGGCAATAAAATCACAGGAGCAGGTTTTCCCGTTTATAAAGGTAAGGGCGCGCGATTACAGCGAGCTCTTATCAGCTACTTTTTGGACAAGAACACTGCTGCTGGATATACAGAATATCAGGTACCACATTTGGTAAATGAAGCGTCAGGTTTTGGCACAGGGCAATTGCCAGACAAAGAAGGGCAGATGTATCATGTAACAGGAGACAACTTGTATTTGATACCCACAGCAGAAGTTCCTGTAACTAATTTGTTTCGTGGAGATTTACTAAACGCCAAAGATTTACCCATCACCTGTACGGGTTATACCCCTTGTTTTAGACGGGAGGCTGGGTCGTATGGTGCTCACGTAAGAGGGCTCAATCGCCTACACCAATTTGATAAGGTGGAGATCGTGCGCATAGAACATCCTGAAAATTCTTTTGCAGCACTAGACGGGATGGTCAATCATATCAAAACCATACTTGATGAGTTAGAATTACCCTATCGCATATTGCGTTTATGTGGTGGCGACCTTGGTTTTACATCACACCTAACCTATGATTTTGAAGTCTTTTCAACTGCACAGGACCGTTGGTTGGAAATAAGCTCTGTGTCTAATTTTGGAACGTTTCAAGCCAATAGACTCAAATTGCGTTTTAAGGATACTGATGGCAGTAAAAAATTAGCCCATACGCTCAACGGAAGTGCATTGGCCTTACCACGGGTATTGGCTGGGATTTTAGAAAATTGTCAAACCTCTGCAGGTATTGCAATACCCAAAGTACTTATTCCTTATTGTGGGTTTGAGATCATTGACTAAACCCCTAAAGTTTTCATAAAGTAACTGACCGCTCTATTCAGGAAGGAAAAGAGTTGGCACGTTTTTAGTTATATTTAGGCGATGCATAAAAACACCTGCATAATAATTATTGCCCTGCTCTTCTCAACTGTGACCATTCAAGCGCAGTCAGATCAGCTTGCGCGAAATTATTTTGATCAAGGACAGTTTGAAAAAGCAAAACTTTCCTATAAAAAAGTGCTTAATAGAAGGCCTAATGATACACGTGTTATTCTTGGATATATTGCTACCCTTCAGCAACTAGAGGAGTATGAAGATGCTCGTTTTTACCTTGAAAATGTAGTTTCGCGAATTTCTACTAATGAAGTCTATCTCGTAGAATTAGGATATAACCATCAATTGCAACAGCAAGACTCTATTGCTACGACCTATTACAATCAAGCAATAGACCAAGTAAGCCAAAATCCCAGACGTACGGGTCTTACGGGCAAAGCCTTTAGAAGTCATAATCTTTTAGAACAAGCCGTACAGGTTTATGAAATTGGTATGACATTTAATCCGCAAGCTGTATATACCTTAGAACTCGCCGAAATTTATGGAGAACTTGGTCAGTTAGAAGAAATGTTTGATAGCTATCTTTTTCTAGTGCTTAAAAATAACACTTATCTATCTAGAGCACAACGATATATTGGCAGGTTTGTGACTGATGATCCCTTTAATGAAGCCAATGGTATTTTTAGAAAGCTATTGCTTAAAAAATTACAGCAAGAACCACTCATTGTTTATAATGAATTGTTAAGCTGGCTGTATATCCAGCAAAAGGATTTTAAAAAAGCTTTTCTTCAGGAAAAAGCGATATACAAACGATCTGGCGAAGATTTAAATGGGGTTATTGCACTTGCCGAAATTACTATTGAAGAGCGTGAAGACAATATTGCCCGTGAGATATTACAATATCTCATCAATACTGCTCAGGATGATGTTACGGTTTTGGAGTCACAACAGCAATTGCTTTTATTAGATATAAGTGATACTAATCAAGATAAAACAGAAATAGCGCAGCGATACCGTGACCTACTCGACCAGTATGGGTCTAATGAGTTTACTTTAGGTTTGCAACGCGATTATGCGCACTATTTAGCCTTTGAGCTTAGACAAACCCAAGAAGCAACCGACTTTCTTAAAAGAGGCCTCAAGCAGCGACTGAATAAATTTAATGAGGCGCGCTTAAAAATGGAACTGGCCGATATCCTAGTGCTTGAAGAAAAATTTAATCAAGCACTCATATATTATTCGCAAATCCAGAATAAGGTTACTAATAATAGCTTAGCGCAAGAAGCACGTTTTAAAGTGGCGCGCACTAGTTACTACAAGGGTGATTTTGAATGGGCAGAAAATCAGCTTAATGTATTAAAGGGATCGGCTACGCAGTTAATTGCCAATGATGCCTTGGAGTTACTACTTATCATTCGTGATAATTCCTTAGAAGATAGTACGCAAACCGCGCTCAAAAAATACGCCAAGGCAGATTTGTTGGGCTATCAAAACAAAAAGCAAGAGGCGCTAGCCATTTATGATAATATTTTGGCTCAACATAAAGGTGATGCTATTGAAGATGAAGCTTTACTAGCTCAAGCCAAATTGCATGAGGAGTATAACACTTACAAGAAAGCAGAAACAAATTACCTCAAAATCATTAGGTTTTTTAATGATGGCATCTTAGCCGATGAAGCCCATTACCGCCTGGCCCAATTGTATGAATTTGAACTTGGCCAGCCCGAAAAAGCCAAAGAGAACTACGAGCGTATAATTTTTGACTTTGCAGATAGTATTTATTATGTAGATGCTCAGAAACGCTTTAGAAGCCTGCGTGGCGATGCGATAAACTAATGATCATCTATAATGTCACCATAAATGTTGAAGACAGCATTCATAAAGAATGGTTGGACTGGATGCAACATACTCATATCTCAGATATGATGGCTACTGGCAAATTCACAAAAGCCTTAATGACTAAAGTTTTGGTAGAAGAGGAGCTGGGAGGTACAACCTATTCTATACAATACAGTTGTGTGAGCAAAACTGTTTTGGAGGCATATTATAAAGAAGATGCTCCTAGATTACGTGCAGATTCCAAACGCTTCGAAGGAAAGTTTGTAGCGTTTAGAACGGAGTTGGAAGTCATAAAACAATACTAGATGCCCAAAGGAAGTCACCAAGGCGTTAGAGCTAAAAAACACCTCGGGCAACATTTTTTGCGTAGTGAACCAATAGCCCAAAAAATAGCCTACACCCTTACGTTAAACGGCTATAAAAATGTAATAGAAATTGGTCCTGGTACAGGGGTGCTCACCAAATATTTATTGGAAAAACCAATACATCTTCAGGTTATGGAAATTGACCAGGAGTCAATTGCCTACCTCAAAACCCATTTTAGTTTTGACCATCGAGATCTTGTCAATCCAGATCGCTTTACCATTATGGAAGCAGATTTTCTAAAGGTAGATCTTGATTCCATTTTTAAGGAAGAACCCTTTGCAATCACGGGAAATTTCCCATACAACATTTCGTCCCAAATAGTATTTAAGACTATAACATATCGCCATCGCATTCCTGAATTTACGGGGATGTTCCAGAAAGAAGTAGCGCAGCGCATCTGTGCTACCCATGGTTCAAAAACCTATGGCATTCTTTCAGTACTTACTCAGGCATTTTATGACGCCCAATACCTGTTTACAGTACCTCCAGGAGTTTTTAATCCGCCTCCAAAAGTAGATAGTGGGGTCTTACGCTTAACGCGAAAAGAGACGTACGCAGATATAGGCTGTGATCCTGACTTTTTGTTTAAAGTTGTAAAAACGGCCTTCCAACAACGCCGAAAAACCCTGCGTAATAGCCTAAAAAGTTTGAATGTAAGCGATGCTTTTCGCCAGAGTGAAATAGGCGGGAAACGCCCAGAACAACTTTCGATTGAAGATTTTATTAAGCTTACCAAAACAATTCAGGATTCTATGTAATTCATTTCTCCGTTTCCTTGGTGTTTAAAGTAGTTCTAGATTTTGAAGTGAGACTACACCAATTTTAACAACCATCATTAAAGTACTCTCCCTTTGGGAGAGGATTTAGGAGGGGGAATACTATATTTGCCATTCCAAAACAATGGGCATGTCTTTTGAAATCAACGAAATTCTTCTTGATGACATTCGCAACCTCATAACTTCTGAGGATGAAAAGGCTTTGCTTACCCTTTTTGAAGACGTTCACCACGCCGACGTTGCCGAAATTCTAGATGAAGTAAACTGGGATGAAGCGGTCTATCTCGTTAGACTACTTGATAGTGAGACTACTTCAGAGGCCCTTATGGAGCTGGATGATGATGTTAGAGAACGGCTATTAGAAAGCCTGACCCCAAAGGAAATTGCCGAGGAAATTGAAGAAATGGACACCGATGATGCGGTGGATGCCATCGCCGAATTGGATGAGCAAATACAGGAAGCGGTAATCTCCCAAATTGAAGATGAGGAGCATAAAGCTGATATTCGGGAGATGCTCCAGTATGATGAAGATTCTGCTGGTGGTTTGATGGCAAAGGAGCTTATTAAGGTAAAGGAAACCTGGACAGTTGCTGGTTGTGTGCGCGAGATGCGCCGTCAAGCAGAAGAGGTGACACGGGTACATTCCATTTATGTGGTTACCAAAGAAAACGAACTCCTAGGCAGACTCTCCTTAAAAGATCTCTTGACTTCAAAAGAAAATGCCAAAATCAAAGAAGTATATATTCCTAATGTAGACTATGTTCATGTGAATGATGATGGTGAAGAAGTGGCTAAAGTGATGCAGAAATACGATCTGGAAGCCATACCTGTAGTAGATGATGATAAAAAGCTATTAGGACGTATCACTATTGATGATATGGTAGATTTTATCAAAGAAGAAGCCAAGGAAGATTATCAATTGGCTGCTGGTATTACGCAAGAGGTAGACTCTGATGACAGCATTTTTCAACTCACCCGTGCCCGATTACCTTGGCTTTTTTTAGGTCTTATAGGAGGTATTGGCGCAGCAGCGATTATGGGCGGTTTTGAGCGTATTTTGAATGAATACACCATTTTGTTTTTCTATACTCCGCTGATTGCAGCCATGGCAGGGAATGTTGGCGTGCAGTCTAGTGCTATTATTGTACAAGGCTTGGCAAACGATGATGTAAAAGGGAGTATTGCCAATAGATTGATTAAAGAATTGGCCTTAGCCACATTAAATGGTATTTTGTTAGGCCTTGCTCTGTTTGCCTTTACAGCGTTATGGTATCATGACAAGCCACATAATGTTACTACTGCCCTGGCAATATCCATTTCCCTATTTGCTGTAATTATTATGGCAGGTCTTATTGGGACCTTTATCCCACTGTTTTTGGATAAAAGAGGAATAGATCCTGCAATTGCTACAGGGCCGTTTATTACCACCAGCAATGATATTTTTGGGATACTCATTTATTTTTGGATTGCTAAACTGATTCTCTTTTGAGTACTGATACTTTTGATTACGAGCTTACCGTCCCCGCATCGGCAATAGACGTGATGGGTCATGTTAACAATGTAGTATATGTTGATTGGGTACAAATAGCTGCCAGTAAACATTGGAATCAAAATACTAGAAGCTTCTTTAAAGACGAAATTCAAGATGATGAACGCCTGGGCATACGTGTAATGGCTTGGGTCGTCTTAGATCATCATATTCAATATAAAGCAGCAGCAATGGCAGGTGATGCTATAGTAGTTATCACAAAAGTTCACAAGATAGAAGGCGCGAAATCTCAACGCCACACCACCATAGTACGAAAAGCTGATGATAGACTGTTAGCGACTGCGGTAACCAATTGGTGCTTGCTAAAAATGCCTGAAGGTAGACCTATGCGTGTTCCTCAAGATATCATAGATTTGTTTTAGTATTTAGTTATAAGTATCGTCAAATAGTTCTAACTTGGCGTATTATTCAGAGTTCGTAATTCAATATGAAGCCCATAAATATCAAAGAAAAATATAGCAAGTTTGACGTACAATGGCATCCACACCAGATTGCTACGGTTGACGATATGCAAGTGATTCTTGCTAAGATTTCAGGAGAATTTGTATGGCACAGTCATAAGGAAGAAGATGAGTTGTTCTATGTGCAAAAGGGGCAATTGATTATGCGTTTTCGTGAAAACGAAAATCCGCAAAATGAATGGTCAGAAACCGTTAATGAAGGCGAAATCATAGTGGTTCCCAAAGGGGTCGAGCATTGCCCTACTACCCATAAAGGCGAGGAAGTACACCTCTTACTTTTTGAAAAACAATCTACAGCACATACTGGAGACGTAGTAGCCGAAAAAACAAAGACCACTTATCCTAAAATATAAATGAACCTTAAAAGTTCATCGCGTCCTTTCTTGATTTGATTTCTAGCTTAGTATAAATCGTACTTACGTGAGATTTTACTGTACTCAGCCCAATATTGTGTGCTTCAGAAATTTCTTTATTAGAATGACCAGATTTGAGTAACTCAAACACTTTGCGCTCCTGTACGCTTAATGTTTTTATTTTTTTGGTAGTTTGACTATCAACCCTCAAAAATCTTCGTGTTACTAAGACGCCTAATCCAAAAAAGCCCAGCCCTAATAGCAGATAATTGAGCCAAGAATTAGACGGGGCATCAACTTGTATTTCATTGCGTAATTCTTGGAAGTAGGTGGACTGCTGATCTTTCCACTTATCCAGATAGCGCGCATAAAAGCTGGGATAGTTTTGCGCGTGCAACTTATAATCACTTTTGTGAAGCGCGTATAAAGATGGTAAGGGTTGAGATAGTGTATCTGCAAGATTGCGCAAACGTTCCTGAACACCAGCTTTGATAAAGGCCCGTTTTAAATTAACGCCATTGTAATTAGTGCTATCTGCATAACTAGCCATAATATCAACTTGTTTTAATAATACGGTGCTTGGTGAACGTGCTATGGCAACTTCGGCAAAGGGCGAACGATTTGAAAACCCTTCTAAATAAACCCCTTTGTTCTTGCTCGCAACGATGAAAAAATGATTCTCCTCTGGACCACCAATAATTAAGGATGTAGGAGGAGTTCCTTCCTTCACAAAATGTAGTCTGTATAGTTGCTCTTCTTCTGGAAAATAGGATGTTGAGAATTCAAAATGGCCTTCCATATCTATTGCGGTCTCTGCAACGATCATATCCTTAGATATAGTATACATCTTTTCAAAAGAAGTGATATGAGACAGGTATACTTTGGCTTCCCAAAAAGTGCTATCTAAAGGAAATCTACCCTGTATACTTTGCTCAGCGGGATTCTGCCCATAAACAAAACAAGAAATAAAGAGTAATAAATAAAATGGTTGATACTTCACTATCTTCTTATTCTTGATTAGTTTGTATAGCCAAGATTCCCGTGGCGGTTTCAGTTTTTATTTTTATAGTCCATTCTCCAGCCAAAGGATTGACTACTTTTTTGTTAATGCTACCTTGTGTATCCTGCCCCCAACCCTTATTTTCTTTATACTTTATATTTCCATCCAAAGAGAACTCACCAACTTTAGTGTTTTCAGGGTCATAAATTTCAACATCAATGGTGCCAGATTCCAAATGACAGTTTACTTTTAAAAGTAATTGAAACGCATTTTCTGAGACGTCAACAGTAATGCTATTTGATCCAGAATTTTTAGTAAGATTAATAGTTCGATTAGTGAAAAGTTCAGTCTCGTCAGTACTGTAAAAATCTATACTATTAGTTCTAACAGAAAAATTATTTGACTTTACTGAATCACGATTTTTAATAACTAAAGGATACACAAGGTAGCATTAACAAAAAAGTAGTCAATCCTTTGGCTGGAGAATG
>CAZDFA010000012.1:0-37672 GCA_964504555.1 uncultured Flavobacteriaceae bacterium
AAGGGTCTCTGGGCTAAGCCTAAAAAGATTACAAAAGAGAAAAGATCATAAAAATAACAAGGATAAATAGCAACTAATGTTAGTCAGAATTAGTTGTGATTTTATCAAGTTCATTGATAAGTAAGAATTTAATTTGACCGTAAGCGGTCGGCAAGATGCTTGAAGGTATTAGTAATCGAATTAGCGGTTTTAATAGCTTAGATTAAACAACTTACATACTTCAAAAAAATGGATTTTTATTAATCCGAAATCAAACTTTACTTTTTAGTGTAAATTTATATATAGTTCCCTTGACTGTGGTAGTTTTAAACGTATACAATCACTTACAAATGTTTGTAAACAAATATAAATGAAAGTAAGTGGCTAACTACCGAGTCTTTGTTTTGTGTCATCACATCTTTGTACAGTTCAAAAATCATATGCCGTTAAATACAAAAAATGCGCGGGTGGTTGGAGAGCCAAGATTCCTCTAGAGAGGATAAGATCCCCGAACAAGTCGGGGGTGATTTCTTAACTGTTTAACCTTAAAACAAATTAAAATGAATGCACTTAGAAACAAAGTACAGTTAATTGGACGCCTGGGACAAGACCCAGAAATTATCACCTTTGAAGATGGTAACAAAATGGCCAAATTTTCTATGGCTACAGATGACAGCTACAAAGACAAAAGTGGTCAGAAAGTAGAGCGTGGCTATTGGCATAATGTAATTGTAAAAGGAGGTCTGGTAAAAATTGTAGAGAGCTACGTAGCCAAAGGCAAAGAAATTGCCATTGAAGGTAAACTCACCAATCGCTCTTGGGAAGACGCATCAGGTAACAAACGCTACACCACTGAAATTTTATGCAATGAGCTACTGCTATTGAGTAAGTAATTCTAGCACCCGAATTTAAAAATTGGATTCGACAGCTCCAAAAGGGAGCGACTAAAGGATTTGTCCAAATAAAGGAACATCAGACCCCGTGTTTGGTGTTTCTTTTTTTACTCCTCAACGGTAAAACTGCGTATGGCTGCATTGGGTTCAATAATAGTATACCCCTTCCAAAAATCAGGATCGTATTTAGACAAATAGGTTGCTTTGGCTGCTGCCTTTTCCGCTAAAGCAGAATAACTTTCAGCACTCAGCGCTTCGCTATCAAAGACCACAAATTCATACTTTATCGTCTGGGTATTTTTAAAATCCAAACCTAGCGAAAGCTCATTTTGCTTGCGGCGTCCTTTGACAAATTTATTTTTTTCAATCACCTTTAGCGGGCGTTTAATGCCAAAATTCCTGCCATCCACCAGCTCGATATAGGTAGGAATATAGCCCGTGCTCCCTTTTTTAAAGAATAGCTTCCCGTTAAAAACAGCCTCCTCATAACTTATCCCAAGCAACTTAACTCTACGCAATGAACGCACATTTTCATACTCCATACGCATTACCGCATAATCTGCAGTATTTACATACATTACTCCTTCAAAATCACGTTTGCCTTTCGGCGAAAATCGAATACTATACACCGCCTCATCATCTATAAACGTATAATCACCAAGCTCAAAATCATAGCGGTTGGATTTGCTAAAAACATCTAACTTGGCATCCTCTTGAAAAAAGAGTTGTTGATACACTTGATCCAATTGACGTTTTACCGTTTCTTGATAATTGTCACCAACAGTGTCGTTTACTTTTACCTCTATGACCTGTGCCTCATCATTGTTATTTACCACAGAGTCCAATTGCACCTTTGTGCCAAAAATACCAGACTTAATCTTGAGGTAGGAGTCGGGCTTTACGTTCTCTTTAAAAATGCGCTCTAGTTTTTGGCCTAGTGCTTCCAGAGAACCTTCATTGCTTTTGTCATATAACTGGGCAGCTTTAATCACATTAATTTTATGACCAGTATACGTACCGTAATAATCAAAAAGGGTTTCTCGATAAAAAGACGATGTGCGCGGTATAATT
Organism: uncultured Flavobacteriaceae bacterium; assembly: GCA_964504555.1. GTDB lineage: Bacteria > Bacteroidota > Bacteroidia > Flavobacteriales > Flavobacteriaceae > Dokdonia. The sequence goes on from CAZDFA010000012.1 coordinate 1,944, forward strand.
TTAACCACACTATCAATTAACGCTTCATTTAACTCTTCAATAGAAGATTCTTTAAATTCAATATCGGCTTTACTCATCCTATTGAGATCAGACTGTCGCAAAAAGATCTTTTGTTGGGTCAAATTCCCGGTATAATTGGTCACAAAATGAGCTTTTATGCTATCAATAATCTGTTCAACGGCTAGTTGCTTATCGGTAAGAAACACTCCTTTTAGTTTAAAAGCTTCGGGCATCAATTTGATAATACTATCTGTAGCGGTGCGCCAGGCAAGGCCTTTCTTTTTATACCCCAATGCCGAAATATAAATAGAATCTACCTCCTTAAGATCTTGGATGTTTACGGTAAAAATCCCTTCTTCATTGGTAATGAGTCCACGATTAGGCCCAGTCTCAATCGTACCATACACAATAGGGGTTTCAGTTTTGGCATCAATAATTTTTGCTTGGTATTGTTGGGCAAAAGCCTGCTGGATTCCAACAAATAAAATAATGCCTAGTAGTAGTAAAAATCGGTTAGTGGTCATATGCAATTAAAATAACTAGTATGCTTGTAAGACAATAATTTTCTGTAAAGTGCTACCTATAAGCAAGAGACGTTTTAAAAACCCCTTCGTTACGTTAAAAGATAGTTAATTAAAATTGCACGACAACTAAGGTCGGAGAGTCCTTTTTATTTCTTCTTGGGAGAGGTTGAAACTGTGGCACAGGTTCAGGTGAGGGGAAAACTATTAGAATTTTGAACTTAAATGTATAGTTTTAAATTTAGGCTAGTCAATTTGATATTTGAACTTAATAAGATAATAGTCTTGAAAAAATCTATTAGTTCTACTCAGCCACTGCAAAAGTGCGCAGGGCTTCATTGGGCGCAATTACGGCGTGACCTTCCCAAAAACCAGGATCGTAGGCAGGTAAATACACTGCTTTGACATTCTTATTTTGTCTTGCACTATTATAGGCTGTTTGGCCAATCGCATTGTTTTCCAGTACAAAATATTCGTAAGTGACTACCGCATCATTAGTAAAGTCAATATCCAACGCCACTTCGTTTTGCTTACGCCGTCCCTTGACGTACTTATTCTTTTCCTTAATCTTAATCCCGCGTTCTACTCCAAAACGTCTACCATCTTGTAAGCGAGCATATTTTGGGCTGTATTGTCCTTCTTTGCTTTTCTCAAAAATCACTATTCCCTTAAAGAGTGTTTCCCGATAACTCAAGCCGAGTAGGCTTACATCACGCAACCATCGTACATTTTCAAAATCCATGCGCATCACCCCAAAATCTTGGGCATTTACATATAAGGTTCCCTTAAAATCTTTTTTGCCTTTGGGCGAAAAGTGAATCACGTACACACTCTCCCCCTGCATTACCGAAGGTTCATCAAGCTCAAATTCATAACGGCCAGATTTCTTAATCACATCCAGTTTTGCTTTATCCTGATAGAAGAGATTGCGGTGTAATTTTTTAAACCCATACCGCACATGATTGTGAAAGTTGCCTTTGGCTTGATTTTCTAATTCTTCTTTTAAACTCTCACTATCATCATCTAATTTAATGATGGAGTCCAACTGTACTTTCATGCCAAAAAGACCAGATTTCACCTTCAAGTAGGAGTCGGGTTTTACACGCTTTTTCAGGATACTTTCCATGCGACCTAGCATCCCTTCTATACTGGCATTGGCAGAGTTGTCATAGAGTTCGGCGGCCTTTAGAACGCGCACCTTATGTTTTTCAGTATTTCCGTAAAAATCTACCAAAGCTTCTCTATAATAAATCGCAGAGTTAGGTAACACCCCAGTAACACTATCTATTAATTTTTGATCAATTTCCGGGATGGTTGATTTTTTATAGTGGACACCAACCTTTTCAAAATCACTGGCATCACTTTGCCTGTAAAAGACCCGCTTTTGCGAAAGCTCACCTCTATAATTTAAGTGCATACTGTCTTTGACTCGTTTTATGACTTGCAGGGCATTTAGATTTCTATTGGTCAAAAAGACGGTACTTAGCTCCAGGGTATTTGGGGTTAAGCCTATCACCAATTCCTGATTTTGGAACAATTGGGTAGCGGCAAAAACTTTAGTCACAAACCCTAATGACGATATATGTATGGAGTCCATGTCTTTTTTTGTTTTAGCTTGATCAATACTAAAAACACCATTATCATTGGTAATGACCCCGCTATTTTCTGCCCATTGAACGGTGGCAAAAGGGATAGGTTCCCCAGAAATAGAATCCACCACCTTAGCCATAAACACCTGTGCTTCTAGCTGAATAGCAGTCAAAAGCAGTAGTGCAATTACCGCTATATGTTGTTGTTTCCAGTTCATAAATCAATCGCTTACTCGTAAAAACAATAAGCTATAGTACCATAAAGTTAGAGCATTAGACGTTAGATAAAGGGTATTTTTACGTATGCCTGCTTATTTTGGGATAATTTTGCAACATTCCCTAGATTTACAGCAATGACTAACCCAACCAACGCTGTTATTTCTTGGCCACTTTCAAAACGAATAGGTTTTTTAGCTGGACCCCTGCTTTGCATTGCCATTTTGGTACTACCCATTACCCTCATTAACTCTGAAATTGATCGGGTTATTGCCGTTGCAGCCTGGATGATTGTTTGGTGGATCACCGAAGCTGTGAATATTTCGATAACCGCTCTATTGCCGTTAGCGCTATTTCCCCTACTTGCTATTGATACTATAAAAGGGGTCGCCAGTAATTATGCAAATCCCATTGTTTATCTATTCTTTGGAGGATTTGTTATTGCTCTAGCATTAGAAAAAGTGCAACTCCACAAACGCATTGCACTCTCTATACTCAAAATTACGGGTACCAAAGCCAATGGGATTATATTAGGTTTTATGATTGCCACCGCTCTGATGAGTATGTGGATTTCAAATACAGCAAGTACGGTTGTGATGCTTCCCATAGCAGTGTCGGTTATTCAACTTCTAATTGATGACGAAGATGGGTTCTCTAAAAACGATCGCAATTTTGCACTTTCCATTATGTTGGGGATTGCCTTTTCTGCCAATATTGGTGGAATGGCTACCTTGATCGGCACACCGCCCAATTCGGTGATGCTGGCATTTCTTAATGAAACCTATAACATTGATATTGGTTTTTTTCAATGGATGAAAATGGGTGTGCCCCTAGCCATTATTATGCTAGCTATTGCCTATTGGATGATTACGCGAGTTTTCTTTCGTAATCGTTTGGGACGCATTGGTAAATCGGCTAGTATTATTCAACAAGAGTTAGACAAACTTGGGCGGATGAGCCGTGGCGAAAAAATAGTATTGGTTATCTTTTTAGTAACCGCTATTGCTTGGATGTTTCGATCTTATTTTAATTCCCTTTTCCCAAACATCACGCTTACTGATACAACCATTAGTGTCATTGCAGCATTATTGATGTTTATCGTGCCTCTTGATTTTAAAAGCGGACAGTTCCCGCTAGACTGGAAAGATACATCTCGCTTACCTTGGGGTATTTTAATTCTCTTTGGAGGCGGGCTCGCCCTCGCTTCAGGTCTCGCGCAATCTGGTTTTATAGACTTGATTGGGGAATACATCTCATCACAATCCACTTGGAGTGTGGCCATTATTACACTTGTCCTAATTTTCTTAATGCTTTTTATGACCGAATTGATGAGCAATGTAGCGCTGGTTACCATATTAATTCCTTTGGTTGTGGGTATCGCAATCGGTTTGGATAAACCTATGCTGCAATTGGTGATTCCAGTAACCCTAGCATCTAGTTGTGCTTTTATGCTACCAATGGCTACACCCCCTAATGCAATTGTATTTGCCAGTGGTCATGTGCGAGTAGATCAAATGGCACGTATTGGGATTGTACTTAATTTGATTGCTGTGGCTATTTTGTTTGGATTAGCCTATTGGGTAGTGCCAGTACTGTTTTAGTTAATTCACTCCTTTTCTTTGCTAATTTTCAATAGAATACCTATTGTTGAATTCTAAAATCAATTGTTATGAAATTAAAATTACTTTTCCTATTCCTATTTCTTACATCGCTGACCAGAAGTCAAGAAGTTTTTTCTGACGTTTTAGGAGGTCAATTTCCTGCTAGTTTACTCACTATTGATGGACAATTGTATGTTAGTGCCGCATTTGGCAATGATTCCCCAGAGGGAATATATAGATTAAACTTTGATGATCCTGATTCCCCAGAACTTGTCTCTGATTTCTCTGCTTTTGAAGCAGGAATACCTCCTTTTTATATGGTTTATGATCCTGATAATAACTCAATATACGGAACAACCCCTTGACAAATCTTTCAAGTAGATTTAAATCAATCCTTGCCTATTACAGCAATCACGGTGCTACAAGACAGCAACATAGCAATCAATCAGGGATTAATATTTGATGATAATTTTATATATTATATAGATGTTATCAATGGTTTACGTAGAATCGCAACTTCGGGTGGATCTCCAGAAACAATATTTACAGATGTTGGGATTAATCCAGTTATTACCGCCATTTTTAACAATCAATTATACTACATTTCAGAAGATGTAACAGAGACCTTGAATTTAAATAGGATTGATCTCTCAAACCCAGTGGATATACTGCTGGTATCCTTAGAGCAATTGGGCGGTTTTGCTCAATCCAGTTTTCTAGATTCCAATCAATTATATGTGGGTTTTAAATCTGCGGGAGATGACCCCATTGTTAGATTTGATTTAGCACAGCAAATTGCACTTCAACCTGAAACCATTATTGAAGATGCCAATAGTGCTGCACTTGGTATCACGGGCTATCTAAATGACTTATATTATACTGACCAAATCCCGCAAGGAATTTTTATTCTTGAAGACGGTTTGCTAAGCACCACGGAATTTGAACGCATCACTTTTGAAGTTTTTCCAAATCCTACAACTGACCATGTTTTTATTGCTACAGAGAATCCAGAGGCTTTGCAATATGAGGTATTTGATATCCTCGGAAAGCAAGTGTTAAATGACAGCTATGCTCCAACAGAAGGTATTGATCTTTCTGCTCTGATTAATGGGATATATTTTGCGAGAATTACATCGCCAACAGAGATTTCCAGTACTCATAAAATTGTAAAACAATAACTTTGCTAATCAAAAAACTCGCTGAACTCGGTTATGATTACAGTCCAGGTCCTATAAAAGTCTTAGACTTTAACAATGCCGTACGTACAGGCAACCTCATTTACACCTCTGGTCAAGTATGTGTCTTAGATGGCAACGGCCCAAAAGGTAAAGTAGGTGAAGCTATTTCTCTGGGAGAAGCCTATAAAGGTGCTGAGATTTGTGCCTATAAATGCTTGCAAGCTGTTGGCTCCATTGCCGATATTAACGATATCCAGCGCATTGTCAAAGTACTGGGCATGGTCAATGTTGATAAAGATTTTGACAATACCCCTGCCGTTATCAATGGAGCTACCCATTTCCTTGACAAACTCTTCCCAGATGGGCATGCCCGCTCTGCGGTTGGAATGGTCATTCCCTACAATTGGGCTGTAGAGATTGAAATGGTGGTGGAGATGAAAGCTTGATATAAGCAACTAGCGTTAAAGTTTTATTTTTACTATTAATAAGTAAAATCACAAGTATAAAACTTGACTCAATAATTTTTAATGAAACATTCCTTCACATGCATAGATGCTCATACCTGCGGGAACCCTGTTCGACTTGTCGTAGAAGGCGGCCCTGAATTGAAAGGAAATTCAATGAATGAAAAGCGGCAGTATTTCATCAAGGAATATGATTGGATTCGACGCGGATTGATGTTTGAACCTCGTGGCCACGATATGATGAGTGGTAGCATTTTATATCCACCCGATAATCAAGAAAATGATGTAGCTGTTTTGTTTTTGGAAACTTCAGGCTGTTTACCAATGTGCGGTCATGGGACCATTGGAACCATTACAATTGGGTTGGAAGAAGGACTCATCAAACCCAAGACCGAAGGAAAAGTCCGAATGGAAGCACCAGCTGGCTTGGTTATTATTGACTACCAGCAAACTGAGGATAAAGTAGACTGGATAAAGCTCACCAATGTCCCAGCTTATTGTGCCGCTCAGGGATTAATTATTGAAAGTGATGTATTGGGGGGACTTATTTTTGATGTCGCCTATGGCGGAAATTTCTATGCGATTATCGATCCGCAGGAAAATTATCCTGATTTAAACCAATTTACTGCCGATCAGATTGTGAGTTTCAGCCAGGAGCTACGTGTGAAGATTAATAAAAAGTATCGCAATCATTTTATCCATCCAGAGGATGATACTATTAAAAATGTAACCCATCTGTTATGGACTGGCAAACCACAGAAGGATTCTTCAGATGGACGCAATGCCGTTTTTTATGGTGACAAAGCTATTGACCGAAGCCCGTGTGGTACAGGCACATCTGCTCGACTCGCACAACTGTATGCCAAAGAAAAATTAAAACAAGGCGAAACCTTTATTCACGAAAGTTATATAGGATCTACTTTTGAAGGCTGTATAGAAAGTACAGCTAAAATTGGCAATTTTGATGGGATTATCCCAAGTGTAAAAGGCTGGGCGCGTATTTATGGCTATAATACAATTATCATTGATGAAGCAGATCCTTATGCCTTTGGATTTAGTGTTATTTAGAAAACTGAAGTATTTAGTTTTAGTCATTTAATAAATATCCCGGTTTCCCTGTAAATTGTATTGGCCAAATACGGGGCTTAGACAGGCGAAATATGAATACTAACATTAATATATTTAAAAATTTAACAATTAGGTTTTTAGTTGTAATTTGAATATGGTATAATAAACAATATCCATGTATATTGGTTTTATCATGATAAATAATGATTTTAAACAATGAAGGATTGTTTAGTTATTGGCGGCGGTGTCATGGGCTTAAGTTGCGCCTATTTTTTACATAAAGCTGGGCATAAAGTCACTGTGATTGATCAATCCAAAATGGACGGCGGTGCATCTTATGTGAACGCTGGTTATTTAACGCCAAGTCATATTATTCCGCTAGCAGCGCCAGGTGTAATGAAGAAAGGGTTAAAGTGGATGTTCAACGGAAAAAGTCCGTTGTATATGAAACCAAGATTGAATACTGATTTGATGCGCTGGGCCTGGGCATTTAATAAATCCTGTACGAAGTCGCATGTCAATAAAGTCATCCCGGCAATTGCAGAGATCAATTTATTTAGTCGGGCATTATATGATCAGATCCGACAGGATGAACACTTTAATTTCCAACTAGAAAAGAAAGGTCTCTTTATGCTTTGTCAGACTGAAAAGATGCTGGAAGAAGAAGGTAAGGTCGTCCAACTGGCTCGAGCCGAAGGTCTCGATGCTCGAACGCTCAACATGCAGGAAGTCCAGGATATGATGCCTACCAAAATGGATGCTATCGGTGCTAGTTATTTTAGTTGCGATCACCATACCACACCAGGTGAGTTTATGCAAGACTTGAAAGCTTACTTAACTAATGTTGGTGTTATCATTAGAAAGGAAGAAAAAGTATTAGATATCCTGATAAAAGACAATGCAATTAGTGGACTCCAAACAGACAAGGAACAACTACAAAGTGATGAGTACGTATTAGCTAATGGCGCTTGGGCGGCAGCGCTTTCGCGAAAGCTGAATATTAAACTCTTATTGCAGGCTGGAAAGGGCTATCGTATTCAAGTGCAACGAGATACTAGGATTACCTATCCCACCATCCTCGCCGAACGGAAAGTTGCAATAACTCCAATGAACGGTTTTACTCGTTTTGCTGGAACAATGGAAATTGCAGGGATCAACCATACAATCAATACCCAACGAGTGGATGCCATTGCCGAAAGTGTCGCTCAATATTTCCCAGATATAACTCTTACCCAAGAAGACAAAGCTCAGGCCGCTTGCGGACTCCGTCCTGTCTCTCCAGATGGTTTACCCTACATCGGTCGCAGTGCAAAATGTAACAATCTGGTGATCGCCACAGGTCATGCTATGATGGGTTGGAGTTTGGGACCTGCCACAGGAAAACTAGTTCAGGAAATTGTGGATAATGATAAGCCATCTTTAGATTTAAATCTTTATCATCCTGATAGAAAATTTTAATAAACTTGTTCTCTGGCACATAGTCGAGGGGCATCAATTAATACAAATAATACTCGACTATACTCGAGCTGATAGCTATGATAGACATCACACTCCTCACACAACGGGCTTACCTCCATCTCGATAAAGGAAATCCCTATACGGATAATATACTTCTAGAACGCAGTTTATTGACTGAAGCTTTGGAAGCAAAGGGGCTTACTGTTAGCACAACTTATTGGGATAATCCCGATTATGACTGGTCACAAACACGAGCCGTGGTCTTTAGAACTATCTGGGACTATTTTGAGCGCTATGATGAGTTTTCGATTTGGTTGGAGCGTGTAAAAACGCAAACCCAACTCATCAATCCCTACCCACTCATTCAATGGAATATTGACAAGCATTACCTTGCCGATCTTAAAGCCAAAGGAATTGCTATTGTCCCTACTGTTTTTGTAGATCAAGGGAAGTACAGAACCTTAGAAGAAATTATAACAGGATATAATTGGACGGATGTGGTGATTAAACCTGCTATTGCCGGTGGCGCATTTAAAACCTATAAAGTGCCACAACATCAAACTGAGGAATTTGAGCCCCTATTCAAGACACTAGTGGCCGAGCGCGATATACTCGTTCAACCCTTTATCAAAAGTATCACCAGTCGAGGAGAAGCCTCACTAATGATTTTTAAAGGACAGTTTACCCACGCCATACTCAAAAAAGCAAAAGCTGGAGACTATCGTGTACAAGACGATTTTGGTGGCACGGTACATCCTTATCAACCCGCAGCTGAAGAAATTACTTTCGCAGAAAGTGTATTTGCTTGTTGCAACCCAATGCCCGCCTATGGTCGTGCCGATATTGTTTGGTCTGAAAAAGGCAATATCCTCCTTGGCGAACTGGAAATCATAGAACCCGAACTCTGGGTACGTAACCATCCTCAAAGCGCTCACGCCTTGGCCGAAGGAATTATAAGGTATTTGTAATTACTTGTGGTATAGTGGTTTCGATTTAATGAAATCACGCAGTGCTAAGCCTGCTCAAGTATATCGAAGTCATCCACATGACATATCCGACACAATTTTCCATTCGCCTTTTATTTTTCTGAAAATGATCATAAAAATGCCGTTGGCATCTCCAGCCTCGCGTTTGAGGAAATACTCGCCCATAACCCAATACGATTTTTTAGATACAGGAGAAATATCATTGATCTTAAATGAAAGAGTTCCTGATTCGTTTTTGGTAGGATAAACTTTTTTATAGTTTGCTAGGGTTTGTTCCCAGCCATAGGTGATCCCACGACTACCATAAAACTTAAGCGAGTCACTTTTCCAATATCCTTGCATAAAGCCTTCCAAATCATGTTGTGACCAGGCTTTTTCCTGGGCGTCCATTACTCCTAGAATAGCGGCTTTGTCTTTTTTTATTTTTGGAGATTGGGAATAAACAGGAGCTATAATGAAATATAGAAAAACTAAAATAAGAGATGCGCGCATATAATTTTTTTGTATAAAGATAAACATCCCTTTGCACAATACTAAAATCAACTGGACGTATTCAAATTACCATTCATCGACACAAAACCTATCATTCGTCGAAGTACAGCTTTGAGATCAGCTTTTTAATTTCAATTTTATGATGGTAATTCCAACTCAATCTAATGCAAGCACTGCATATTTTATTAATTGAAGATGATCAAATAGAAGCGATCAAATTCAAAAAGGTTCTAACGGCTTTTAATGATATTCACCAAGTGGAGGTAGCGGTTAACGGCGAAGAAGCTCTAAAGCGTTTACACTCTGATCGTGAGATGCCTGACATTATTTTATTGGATTTAAATATGCCTAAAATGAATGGCATTGAATTTCTTAAAGTACTAAAACAGGAACAAGGACTTAGGTATACCCCGGTGATTATACTTACAACATCCAACAATCATGAGGATGTCAAAGCGAGTTATGAGGCAGGAGCGGCTGGATATTTGTTGAAGCCGCTAAGGTATCAAGATTATAAGAATCAGATAAATATGCTGGTTGAGTATTGGTCTCAAAATGAAATTTATAAATAATTATTTTTTAGAAAAGAAGATAAAGAAGAAGCTTGAGATTGTATTTTGAAATAATAGAAATACCACCAGCCTACAAAAACTAATAGCGTGAAAGGAATTGTATTTACCGAATTTTTAGATCTAGTAGAAAACAAGTTTGGATTAGAAACTGTAGATAAAATTATAGAAGTTGCCCAACCAGCCTCAGGAGCAGTATATACCGCTGTAGGAACCTACGATTTTGCAGAGATGGTTGCCTTGCTACAAGCATTGAGTAGCAAAACAGGACTATCTATTGACCATTTATTACTCGCCTATTCCCAACACTTTTTTGTCGTTTTAAAAGACAGCTATCCAGGTTTGCTGGAGCGGTATCGGGACCCTATTCCGCTTTTGGCTTCCATAGAAAGTCATATCCATGTCGAGGTGCGAAAAATATACCCAGATGCAGAGTTACCCACATTTACAGTTATTAAACAAACCGCTAATTCCTTGATTATGATCTACTCATCCAGCCGGGCTATGTATAGCTTTGGTTTGGGATTAATGCACGAAGTATTTGGTCATTTCAATAAAAAGGCAGACATTTTACTGGAGAAAATAAAGCCAGACGGCACCGAAGTAAAATTCAGTATTACTCAAATTGACAAAATCATCTGAAATAAACATCTTACAACGTGCCCTAGAACGGGAGCGTAAAGCACGCAAAGAAGCAGAGCGAATCCTGGAAGACAAATCCAGGGAACTGTTTACGCTTTCGCGAAAGCTACAACAATCCAATACCCAATTAGAACAGGTGCTTGGGGAACGCACCTCAGAATTACAGGGCGTTTTTGAAAATCTGGTAGATGCTTATGTTTTGATGGATACTCAGGGGAAAGTGATGAAAATGAATGATGCCGCTCTTGCGCTTTTTGGCTATGACCCTGCTGTAAATCCTGTAAATGTGACCTCCCTGATTCATAAAGACGATATGACCTACGCTATGGAGTCTTTTGGTAAATTACTGAAAGACGGTTTTTTTACCGACTATCAGGCGCGGGTATATACTAAGGAAAAGGGTGAGCGAACCGTACACATAAATGCCAGTTTGCTGTATGACAATGATAAAACACCCATCGCTGCTCAAGGTATTGTACGTGATATTACCGATGAGCTAGAGGGACAGCATGTTTTTGAACAACAGAAACAGCAGTTGGAAACTATTGTAGAAAACTCCAGTCTAGGTATTGTACTAACACATTTTGGAGCAGTAGTACAAACCAATAAGGCGTTTCAAGACCTGCTGGGATATACAGAAAATGAACTGATTAAATTTTCGGTAACTGATATTTCGGCTCCCGATCAGCGTAGCTCTTCTATAGAGCATATGGAACAGTTAAACAACGGGACTATTAATCAGTTTACTATTAACAAGCAGTACATTAAAAAGGATGGCTCACTGGTTTGGGCTCGTACCAATGTCTCTGCTGTACGCAATCCAGATGGCAGTATACTATATCAGATAGCACTGGTAGAAGATATTACCGATGAGATGGAGCATGAGCATATGCAAAAACAGCTGATGAGCAACCTAGAAAAAAGCAATAAAGATTTGAGTGATTTTGCCCATATTGTCTCCCATGACCTTAAGTCTCCGTTACGTAGTATGGATGCACTGATCAATTGGTTACGCGAAGATTATGCTCAGGCTTTTGATGAAAATGCTCAGGAAACTTTTGACTTACTCTTGGGTAAAGTACATAAGATGGATCACTTGATCGAAGGGATTTTACAGTATTCCTCTATTGATAAGAAAGAAGGAGCACTTAAAAAAATAAAACTGCAATCGGTTGTTGATGAATTGCTCAACATGATTCATATCCCTCCTCATATCTCCTTTAAAATCCCTAAGAAGTTACCCGTGGTTATGGGAGATCGGTATCGCTTGCAACAGTTGTTTCAAAATCTATTGAGTAATGCTGTTTCTGCAATACAGAAAGAGGAAGGAGCAATCACTATTGCCTACAGTGATGAAGATATGTTCTGGAAATTCAGTATTACAGATACGGGAAAAGGAATTCCTGAGAAGTATCAAAAGAAGATTTTTGAGATTTTTGAATCCATTGACGGAGATCAAAAAGCTACAGGCATAGGACTTTCAATCGTAAAAAAAGTTATCGATTATTATGGAGGCACCATTAGTCTAGAATCGGAAGTTGGAAAAGGCACCACCTTCTTTTTTACGATACCCAAGTAAAAAATAATATAGAAGTAAGACAGATTAAGATTGAAAAAAGAAATCCCAAATAGCAACTACCTTTATGAAATTGCAGCTGGTGACCAGAAGCTAATCAATAAGCTATTGAACGTCATTAAAACCGAATTCCCTGAAGAGAAAGCTAGCTTTGAAGCCAATTTTAAAGCTAAAGATTTTGATAAAGCCGCTGAAAATGTACACAAGCTCAAACACAAAATCAATATTTTCGGATTACAAGACGGCTATGAAGTAGCCAAACGCTTTGAGGAAGAGTTACGAAAAGGAACCTATCAGAGCTATTTAGATTTTTTGGCTATTTTAGTGGAAATTGAAACCTACTTACACACAGACTAATACGCTATGAGAACACTGATTATTGATGATGAATTGACAGCGAGAGAAATCATTGCTGCCCTATGCGCACAACACGATGCCATACAGGTGGTAGGCTCATTCTCTAATGCTATTGAGGCTATAAAATTTTTAAATAAAGAAACTGTAGATCTTATCTTTCTGGATATCCATATGCCCGATTTTACAGGCTTTGATTTTATACAAACTCTTAAGAATCCGCCACAAATTGTTTTGACTACTTCAGATACCAATTTTGCTATCGAAGCTTTTGAATACGATTGTATTGTAGACTATCTGGTCAAACCCTTAACACTACCTCGTTTTATAAAAGCGGTACAAAAGGTACAGGCACAACAAGGTACGACACCTAAGTCACAAATAATTACGGAAAATAACACTGAGGATAGTGGCAAAGAGTTGTATGTAAATATAGACCGCAGACTGATCAAGATTAATTTTGAGAGTATATACCTCATTGAAGCCAAAGGCGACTATATACATATAAAGACTGACGATAAAAACTATACCGTTCACTCTACCTTGAAGAAGATTGAAGAAAAACTACCCGATAGCCTATTCTTAAAGATTCACCGTTCCTATGTAATCAATATCAAACGTATTATTGATATTGAAGACAACAGTGTATTGATAGAACGAGACGTCATTCCAATAAGCCGTTCCAACCGTCCCGAACTTATGAAACGACTTAATCTATTATAACTTAAAGTGTATTCTGAAAATTTTACATTATTATATTGCCTTGATGGTTTCCAATTGCCGAAGATGGGGATAACTCTTTCTAACAGGCCCTAATCAAAGCAAAGCTTTGAAACTCTTTCCCGCAGAATATGTCTGAGCAAAGCTCTGAGATTCAGTCCCGATATATCGGGGCGCAGAGTTTGCTGGACGGTTTTCAGTTTTAGGATATAAAACTGAAAAATTCCTTGGAAAAGCACCCTTTCTTTTGGTTCGTTTTCTTTAGGTGAGTAAAGAAAATGAACATAGAAAAACTAAAGAAGAATAGTCTAAGGTCTAACATCGCAGCGGTTTATGCTCTATCTTCTATTAAATACAACTCACCGACACCAAACCACCACCTAACGAATATCATCCTTCCTGCACACCACACTACACTAGATTTGGGGTATAAAACCCCCAAATCATGAACACAAGACTACCTTTCATAACAAAAACACTAGCGATAGTGTTCAGTATAGGGTTAACCCTTTTCGCGAAAGCGCAAGACATCCCCTTTGAATGTGAGTACAATGCCTATCTATTTCAATATAATGATGTATATGCTATTGACCTTGCGTCTGGAGGCTCCTATATGGTTGCAGAAAATGTAACCCCGGGCAGTATCAACGCGGCAGCATACAATCCAGCAGATGGATTTATATGGGGATCTCTCAGCAGTCCATCCAAAACCATTGTTCGTATTGGTAAAAACTTTAATACACTAGAGTTTTATATAGACGAGCTACCCACCAACAATCGGTATATAGGTGATGTAAGTGCAAACGGAGTTTATCACTTAAAACCCGGAGGAACCACCTACTATAAAATAGATGTAAATCCAGACTCAGCAGCCTATGGAGAACATATAGCCACCCAGGACTTAACACAGGATATTAATATTCACGATTGGGCTTTCAATGCCGTAGATGGCTACCTCTATACCGTAGAGAAAGGCACAAACATACTATACCGTATTAATGGAGACTCTGGGGAAGTATTGTCTCTAGGAGAAGTACCCATTTTATCAGGACTCAACTATACCTATGGAGCTGTTTATTTTGATGCTTCAGGACGTTTTTATGTTTCTGCCAATCAAACAGGAACCATCTATGTGATACAAAGTGTACAAATACTGGATGCAAATAGTACAATGGATTCCAATCTGTTTGCTTTTGGACCTTCAAGTTCGCAGAATGATGGCGCACGTTGCCCTACCGCTCCTGTGCCACAAGAGATTTGTGATAATGGGATTGATGATGACGGTGATGGTCTTATAGATTGTGAAGACCCTTCCTGTTCTGGTTATGGGGAGTGTGAGATTATAGACCCCGAAGATAACGGAGCGAATCAAGGCGGTCTAGAAAGCAATAACCGACTTTCGGAAGCCATAAACGCAAGAAATTTCAATAGAGCTAAATCAGACTATCGTTTTAATCGTGCAACGGCCAATCGTCTGGAAAAATCAGTTAACTATGCAGAGCGCAATGCGGCCAATACCTTCCAATTACAAGATTTAATTCCGCTGGAAGTCATTCAAGAAGATGAAGTTATTGATGCCACGCCTTCAGACTTATTGGGTATTACCAATGCCACTGAAGTTTATGGAGTAGACTATATCAAAAACGATCAGGATATCGCTTCGCTCCTCCTGTTAAAAACAGAACATGGTGTCTATGAACACACCAAGTACATCTGTGACCGCCTACTGGGTGCCGAGTTGATTTCTGTATCCACTATAGATATCAATGAGCAAGCCTTTATCAAAGCTCTGATACGAAATACAGATGGGACGGTAGAATTTGTTTTAAGCCTTTCGGCGAAATTAACCGATGCTGATTCGCAATTTGCCATAGACAGTCATTGGAATCTGGATCGCTATGATCAGGATGCCGAATACTATAACTTCCAGATCTGGGCAAACTCGATTGATGATCTCTACCTATTGGGTCAGGAAGTACTGAACCTTTTGGATGCGCAACGTCCAGTAACCACTTACGATTTAACCGAAGCACCAACCGTTTTTGTACGAAAAGGATCTTACCAAAATGGACAGCTTAATCTAGAATTGATAAATACAAACAGTACAGAAAATATAAACTTTGATGCTGGACTTCGCACTACAGAAACTAGCGAATTTGAAACACTCAATACTGCAATTAACTTAAACGGAAACTATATCACCAATACCACGATTGAAACAGGAAGCCTGTTTGATATCGGGTTTAGAATAGGTGATGGTCTACAGATCCCTGATGATGTTTTTATGTCAGACGGTCCTTGGGGTGTAGACGACTCAGCCCTCTCCACCCAAATAATTTCATATGATATTAGCCCCAATACCACCGCTTTTGAAACCGATGACTTTCCGATAGAACGCAATGTATCTTTGGAAGCAACCACCAGTGATTATGTAGGTGTGTACCGCGCTTTGACCCCGCGTTTTATGCCTGTAGATGTATCACAATACAATAGCCTAGGTTTTACTGCTAGCGGCACAGGGAATCTACGTATTACTGCCGTTAAGAAAAGTATTGAAGCCTGGGAAGACCAGCCGCATACTAGCATTGTTTTGACGCAGGAAGATCAGGATTATATAATTACCCTAGATGAACTCACTGCAACAAATGGGGATACAGCAATACTAGATGATGTCGTAACTCTTGTATTTACTATGACTTCAGATGATGGAAGCCAAGCAGAAAAAATAATGAACTTAAGTGACCTGCGTTTCTCTATGGAAACCGTCTTGGGTATATCAGAACAAGAAATAGCCATTACAAGTCTAGCTAATTATCCAAACCCATTTTCTAATGCGACTACGATCCGTTTGCCGGGAGTGACATCAACCCTACTGATGACCATTTATGATGCAACGGGTCGGGTCGTTGAAAAAAGACAATATACCCCTTCTGGAGATACCATAAACTATAACGGATCACGTCTGGCAAAAGGCCTCTATTTTTACCAATTGGTCAGTCAGGATCAAAAAGTATATACCGGTAGATTTGTCAAACAATAACACCATAGTCTAGCTCCTCCCCCTAGTGGAGGGAGGTGTTCAAGTCATAGGCTTGAACGGAGGGGGCGCAAAGAAAATGAACATAACAAAAAACAAGAATTGTAATTTTTCATAATTGGTCTAAAAAGACCGTGATGAGTAGATAGGTTGTTTAATGAGAAGCCACCCTGATCCTGAAAATGGATGGGGTGGTTTTTTGTTAGTTAAGAATAGTATCTTTATGATCTTTAAAGGATTATATTGTGAAAGTTAAACATCAAGATTTATTTATACCAGATGATGGAACAGATCCATTTATTAATTGTAAGCTTAATAGAAAATCTTATGCTGAAGTTTTAACGGATATAGTCAAAAATTATAAAGATGGATTTGTTTTAGCAATTAACAACGAATGGCGAACGGGGAAAACTACATTTGTGAAAATGTGGAGGCAGTATTTGAAGAATCAGGAATTTCAAACACTTTACTTTAATGCTTGGGAAAATGATTTCCAAAATGAAGTAATAATAGCATTGCTTTCTGAGTTAGTCGAATTGAAGAATAAAGCTGAAGATAATTTCCAAAATATTCTAGAAAAGGCAGCAACATTCTTTAAGAAAGTAGCTCCTTCTGTTGCTGAGGGTGTTGCTGGTAAAGCTATCGGGAAGGAAGCTGTTTCTGATATAGTTGCTAGTATTACTGAGTTTACTGCTCAAGAGGTTGAAAAGGAAATATTAGAATTTAATAATAAAAAGAAAGGAATTCATAATTTCAGAAAGAGTCTAGAAAAATTTGTCCTTAAAGTTAATGATGGCAAACCCGTCATTTTTATTGTTGACGAATTAGATAGATGTAGACCGAATTATGCAGTTGAAGTATTAGAACAGATAAAACATTTATTTTCTGTGAGAGGAATTGTATTTGTTTTATCAATAGACAAAAAGCAACTAGGTAATGCTGTTCGTGGATTTTATGGGAGCCAATTAATCGATGCCGATGAATATCTCAGAAGGTTTATCGACTTAGAATATGAAATTCCTAAACCTCATACAGAATCTTTTATTAGGTACTTGTACAATTATTTTCATTTCGATCACTTCATAAACTATAGTAAAAGATCGAATATGGGAAGTAATTCAAATGAAAAGAGTAGATTTTTAAGGACAGCAGAAATGTTGTTTTCCAATTCAGATTTGAGCCTTCGCCAAATGGAAAAAATATTTTCTCGTATAAGATTAACTTTTAACTCTTATAAAGACAATGAAATTTTACTTCCCGAATTGCTGGTATTTATATCTTTTTTAAAGTTGAAACATAATGACTTTTGTGATGGGATAATAGGTCTAAAATATAACCTGCAAGAAGTCTCAAATAAGCTAGACAAAATTTTAACACCATTTATTGGGAATGCGAACATTAGATTATTAAGACTCCTTGTAGCTGAATTTCTTTACAGATATTTCAAGGATTATGAAAAAGCAAACTACACGGCGGATGACAAACTTTTAGTTCATAACAAAGAATCACTCACTTTAATGTTAGGTATTCAATCAAATTTTGAAGATGATTCCAATATTTTACTAAAATATATAGAAGACCTAGATGGTCATTTTGAGAGTAGATGGGAGGGACTAGGATATGTATTTACCAAGTATAACTTAATTGAAAATTTACTTCGTTAACATTATAACCTCCACCCCAACCTAACCCCAAAATCCATATACTCAAAACCTGCAGCGGTAGCAGAAGCAATATTGCTATACTTGCCGTAAAGTCCAAGGTTTAATCCATTAGTCAACGAGTACTGCAATTGAGCTTCTAAGCGATAGACTAGGGAGGCAGGGTCTGCGGCTACCCACTGGTAGCCTATTGCTGCATTAAAGTAATAGTTCCAGTTATTGATCTTTCCACTAAGTTCACCAAACCATTCTGCAGCGTGATAGCTATCTGGGCTAAAGTAGAGTTGAGGAACCTGTTCTGTAAAACTTAAGTATTGGTAATTCAATCCTGTTTTAATACCGGGACGTTTACTCACTTGATAGAATACAGATGTAAATAATAGGCTACGGATATTCCCATCGGTTTGAGAGGTGTATTTATAGTCTGTATACCATCCTAAACGTTTGTTGGTATTGAGGGTATAACTAAGACTATAGGTATTTAAGGATAAGGCACTATTAATAAGTGCTGCATTAAAGTCTTGCAGTTGGCGTTCGTAGGCTAGTTTAAGATATTGCTTGGCACCGGGTTGGGTACGCAGTGCTACTTTGCCTGTAAGTTCCGTATAGTCATTATCCATAATTTGCGCTTGGATGAGCTGGGCTTCGCCTTCTAGCCAGGTGGTATGATGCAGTTGTTGCTGATATCCTAATTTAAAGGCTTGTGTCTGTGCCATAGTACCGTCATTACTATTTTCTGTAGTACGGTAGCTATACCCTAGTTTAAGGTGTTGTTTTCGTGCTTTGGCAGAATCGGTTTTAAAAAGCGGAAGTTGCGCATCTATACGATAGGCATAGGCGCTATTCCCACCATTATCGGTTGTTCGATTAGCAATACTGGTAAGTTGAGTGCGCTGCTCGGTGCTTAGTTTTTGTGCTAGGTTTTGGGCATCCTGTTGTCCAGGATAGAAGCGCAATGTTTTTTGAGCGTATTCTTGTGCGAGATCGGTACGACCTAAAGCGCGATAGGCATTGGCAATGCCCAGATTGCCATCAAAAGAAGTGGAATCTTTGGCTAGTATTTGTTTATAGCTTGCTATGCCTTTATAAAACTGCCCACGATACATAGCGAGTGTTGCTTTTAAGGCATTCAACCAACTAGCTTCAGAATGGTTTATGGTGTATTGGGAGAGTGTAGTTTGAGCTTCGGTATATCTAGCGTTCCAGATGAGGGCTTGTATATAGCGTTCCTGTGCCAGACGTTGAGTTGCAGTATCTGTACTTTGGGTAGTTAAGGAAAGGGCTTCTTTGGCTCGTGTTAAAGCTTCCTTATCCTGATGTTGCTGGTGTGCAATAAGGGACCATCCTGTAGTTCGGGTTATGGGGCATTCCAGTTTCGCGTAAGCATCTTTTGCCAGATCCCAAGCTTTGGTCGTCATATAGATAGTTGCCAGATTTAATAGGGATTCCCGATCCTTAGGAAAATTTTCAAAATTTTGTTGAATCAAGGCAATGGCTGCCTGCCAATCTTTCTGCTGTATATATTGTGCGGCCTTGCCTAGACGGATATATTTTCTGGAGATGAGGGCATTTGTATTTTTAGGTTGCAGGACGAGGGCTTTTTCAATATAGATACGCGCCTGATTGTACATTTTGCGCTGTGCAAGGGTATTTGCATAACCCAAAACGGCAGGAAAGCTTTTGGGTTCTCGGCTAATGAGTTTGCTATAGCTTATCTGGGCCTGCTCGTAGTCTGCATTCCATAAAAGGGCTTCGGCATAATTCAATTCCAGCTCAAAATCCTGAGGGTATTCTTGCAATAGGGTGGTAAAAATGGTTTGTGCTTGGGGGGCATTCCCTGAGAGTCCCAAGGCTCTGCCATAACACAAACGGGCAGTACGATCCTGAGGGTATTGGGTGAGGACGTCACTAAAAAAGTCTCGTGCAGCGATATATGACCCTTGTTCCAGATAGTCAAATCCGGTTTGCAGGTTTTGGCTTAAGGCGGTTTTCGCTATAAGCGAAAAAACACCTAATAGGAGTATGCGTATCATAGTGGTTGTTTTGTGATAGCAAGTTATGCTCAGGGGTTTCATTTTTAATCGGAAGGGAATTCCCATTCACCGAAGGGAATGGGTTGTTGAAAGATAATTGAGCCAGACAACCTTCTTTTTAATAGAGTTTTCGTTCATTTTCTTTGCTTGTCTGGCAGCAAACAGAACCAAAAGAAACGTAAAAAGGAAGTAGGTACGATTTAATAGGATGATCTTAGATGATTGAGTGATGATCCGATAAGGATTGTATAGAAATGATCATTCTCGAATGCTTTTCAAGGATAACGGTCTATATGCTAACAGTAAGCTTAGTGAACGGTCTATGATCCTTATTCTTAATAGTTGGTTTACTACCATTCGTCTATACTTCATTTCCATCTACCGAAAAACGATCATAAGATTGCCTTGCTGCTCTGATATTTGTACCAACGATAAAATAATGTTATGGATTTTAAAGTGATACACAACGACAGTTTTTTAAAAGTTGCCTGGTCCAAAAACCAACGATCAGCACAGCCACTAACTATCGTTTACAAACGTGAAGAGAAACCTGTTTTCAACTTATATCAATACTAATATTAATTTCTAAACAACACTATTATGGCACTTACAATTACACACATGGACGGCGTTTACTGTCTTAAAGGAAACACACAAACCAGTCAGATATCACAGATAAAGTGTTTCTTTCTGGAAAAACTAAAAAAAGAAGAACAGCTTCTGGTAAATCTTTGCCAGGTACAGGATGATGATCAGGAAATTTCTGATATGCTCTACAGACTTAAAATGTCTTTGCTAGAACCCAGCCGTTTGGATTTTTACGGACACGCACCTGTAGCGATGAACCCTAGAATACGACATTTGGATTTAACTCCTTTGCGAACTTTGGAAGCCGCATAAAATGACTTTTTCCCTAAATCTTTTGAAGGAGCGTATCTCACCAGAACAATGGTTTATGGTGAGTGCGCTTTTTGTAAATGCTGGTAATTACCTGTATAATGTAGTATTAGGACGTTTGCTGGGTCCAGCACAATTTGCAGATGCGGCTATCTTAATTACATTACTTCTGGTATTGTCTTTTGTAGCGATGACTTTTCAGCTTACCATAGCCAAATTTACGGTACAGTTTGACCAACAGACCCAACAGCAGTTCATAAGTTGGTGTTATGTGTTAGCGCTAATACTCGGCATTGGAATAGGTTTATTTGTGATGCTTAAAGCCTCCGGGTTGCAGAATCTTTTTCACACCCAATCTGCAAGCATGTTTGTAGGTTTTGGGGCTGCCATCCCTTTTTATTTTATAATGAGTATCAATCGAGGGCGTTGGCAGGGAACAACACAATTTAAAGCGTTGGCATTGACCTATCAATCAGAAATGCTATTACGTCTTGTGCTTACGGTATCCTGTATTCTTTGGTTACCTGTATCACCTATTCTGGCGATAACCCTTGGGATAGCGCTTTCGGTTATTGCTGGATTATTTCCTTTTAAAAAAATACATATGGCACAAACATTTCGCGATAAGCGAAAAGAAATGACCAAAGCACAATGGCGTATGGTCGCTTATTTCTTTGGATGTACTGCTGCCTATGAGTGCATACAGATTATCTGTAATAATAGTGATATCCTACTAGTCAAACATTATTTTCCGGCCTACGAAGCAGGGCAGTATGCGGCATTGGCCTTAATAGGGCGCGTGGTCTATTTTGTGACCTGGATGTTTGTGATGCTATTATTACCCAAAGTGGTTGCCTTGCACAAAGCAGGAAAACCCACACAGCAGCTACTCTTTAAATATGTAGGTTATGTACTTGCATTTGCAAGCTCGGTAGTGCTGGCAGCGTTTATCATGCCAGAGTTGGCTATCCGTATCTTATTTGGAGCAGCTTATCTGGATATGGCTCCACTATTAGGGATGTATGCACTGGCTACAGCTCTCTTTGCTTTGGCCAATATTTTTATCTACTACTTTCTATCCTTGTCTAGATATCTTCCTGTTGCTATTGGTGCATTGGGAGGCATCCTTCAGGTGGTATTAATCAGTCAATTTCACCAAAGCTTAAATCAGGTGGTATTGATGCAGATTATTGCTATGGGTGTATTGTGTATGGTGCAATTGGGGTATTTCTTTAGTAGGCGGTAGACCGCTCGCTTTGCTCACTGTTAGATAATAGATTTTTTATTTCAAGATTACTAATTTAAAGAAAAGGAATATTGAGAATAAAAAAGTTATAATAGCAACAGACATCCCTAAGATTTTATCAAATCTACTAAATGGTTTTCCTTTTTGCCAATGCTTTTTTGCGTGTTCCCAATCCAGTTGATAGGATAAAAAAATATATGCAGATAAGAGAGCCAGACAAATTGAAAATAGCACCATAAACCAACTATAAAGATACTATTTTGCCTATTCTAGTATCTAATGTCTAACAACGCAGCGGTCTATAGTCTATTCTCTAATAACGAGTGTATACGAGCGATCTATCCTCTATATTCTAAACTAAAATCCATTCATCTACACCTATTTGACATTCGTCGAAGGAAAAATCAAACTAAACGTAAAAAACTGATTTTCAAGCCGAATATCTGGCATATTTGTGGTGTAATCACAAACAACCCCATCATGAAACTAGGAATTGTAACCGCCTACCCGCCCAGTAAAGTCACCTTAAATGAGTACGCCTACTATCTTGTCAAACACTTTAGACAACATACACAGCTTACCGAGCTTATTGTGTATTGCGATTGTTTTCCAGAGCCAAAGGACTATGCATTTGAAGAAGAAGGTTGCAAAGTTAGGTTTTGTCCTTCCTGGAGTTTCAATAGTTATCAAAACATCCTTACGTTACGTAAGGCCATCAAAACAACAAAGCCCGATTTTCTGTTATACAACCTGCAGTTTATGAAATTTGGTGATCGCAAAGTCGCCGCTGCTCTAGGTTTATTGATGCCTTGGATAAGTAAATTAATGCGTATCCCCACCGTCGTACTGTTGCACAATATTATGGAAACTGTAGACCTATCCAGTGCAGGATTTACTTCCAACGCGCTTAAAGCGAAAATTTATAAAACCATAGGAAATGCCCTTACCCGAATCATCCTGAAGGCTAATATGGTTGCCGTAACGATGGAATCTTATGTAGAGATACTTACTGAAAAATATAAAGCTAAAAACGTAGTACATATCCCCCACGGAACCTTTGAGATTCCCGAGAAACCGGAATACAAAACCAGTAACTATGCGTATAAGGTCATGACCTTTGGGAAATTTGGTACTTATAAAAAAGTAGAAGTACTTATTGACGCCATCGCGCAAGTTCGCAAGCAGGTCAACCGTCCAGTAGAGTTAATCATTGCCGGAACCGATAATCCCAATACCGTAGGTTATCTGGATCAAGTACAACAGCAATACGAACATATTTCGGGTATTCACTTTACCGGTTATGTGGCCGAAGAAGATGTACCTAACCTCTTTACTCAAGCCGATGTTGTTGTTTTTCCCTACACATCCACTACAGGAAGTTCTGGAGTCCTGCATCAGGCAGGAAGCTATGGCAAGGCTGTGGTTATGCCCGATCTGGGAGATCTGGGTAAATTAGTCACTCAGGAAGGCTATCAAGGTGATTTCTTTGAACCTGAGAATGTAGGGAGTTTAACAGATTCAATCACCAGAGTACTCAATGACGAAAGCTATCGCCTGGATATGGGCGCAGCAAACTATAAAGCAGCAACAGCATTACCTATGAGTACCATTGCCGATTTATATGTAGATCAATTCAATCAACTAACAGATACAGGAGAATATCCAATACCTATGGTAGCCTAAACCTTTGGGATACCTCTTTTTTACAACAATTACCCCGATGGCTTTCACCCCTAAATCAAAGTCAAGAGGTATTCCAAACAGGCTTAATGTACAAAACATAACCCCTGAACTGTTATTTGGTTTGTACCCAAGACCAAATAACGCCTGAGAGCAATCAGATTTTGATTGCTCTTTTTCATTTTAGGCAATTGTTGTTTTTGATAGTATCAAATAGTGAAACTACTATACCAAATGCCATATTACAATGTATGTATTTGTGATTTGATGTTGTTGGAAATAAAATTATTTCAAATAGTGATACCTGCAAGAAGCAATAAACAATTTATCTTCTGTGTATTTATATACTAACCGATGTTCTGTATCTATGCGACGCGACCAGTAACCTTGTAAATCATCACGAAGCCCTTCGGGTTTTCCTATACCTTCAAATGGAGTACGCATACATGCTTTTAAAAGTATATTTATGCGTTTTAGCTTTTGTTTATCAACACGTTGACAGTATAAATAATCCTCCCAAGAAGATGAAGACCAAATAAGCTGCATTATTCAATTAAATCTTTGGCTTCTCCTTTTCCTTCTTCTAATTCATTAATAGAATTGAGAAGGATATCTCTATTTTTACCCGAAAGTAAATATGAGGTCTCTTTTAAGGAATTATATTCATCTAAAGAGATTAAAACTAAATCTTTACCACCTTTTCTTTTGATAACAAGATCACTCATATCATCTATTACCTTATCAAGCCAGTACTTTAGATTTGTTCTGAAATCGGTATAATTAACTATTCTCATAGAGCTAATATACAAAAAAGTACTTTTTTAAGTACTTAATTTAATATCTTTTTAAAGATTAGTATATAGTGTAGTTACAATAACTCCTTTAAAATTAGGGGATTTAATAGACAAAAGCTCTTTTGCTTCTTTGACCTTAAAATGAAAAGGAGAGGCCAGAATGTCTACACCACTTTGCTTTTTTAATCGAATTCCTTGTCCTGAGATAATAGCTCTGTTGGGTTCAAAATCCCCTTCTGGGAGATGTTCGGTAAGAATTAGGTATTTAAAACTAGCTAGTTTAGGTAGTATATGGTGTATCTCATCATTAGAGAGATGTTGTAATACTTGTCTCAGTATAGCACAATCTCCTGTTGGTAGCTTATCTAAAGCGATATCCAAACAATGAAAGGCTAATTTGTCATCTTTAAATAACGCGCTATTTCTTTTTATGAGATCAGGGACGATATCTATAGCAACATACTTTTTGGTGTGGGGGACTAATTGTTTTCCCACATTAAAATCCCCACAACCCAAATCACAAACCATTAGCGGATGTTCAAAGGCATTTAAAAATGTTTTGACCGCAATTATATAGGGATTGACCATTTCTGGATGATGTGATCCTTCACCTGAATAAAAATCACCTCCGTTCGAACCCCAAAGGTTTTGCTCATACACTTGTTGCATGGCAGCTTTGGTGGGCCAGGGGGTTTTAGAGATCTTATTTTGTTTATTCGTGATAATCGTATTTATAAGTATTCCAATGATGGTCGATAATGCCTAAAGGCACGTAAAAACCGCGCGGGTCAGCGACCGCGCTACCTTTTTTACTATTATCGACCATCGGCCAGACAGTACGACTGCTATTCGCCTACAAAATAACTATCTTAGTTCACTAAACCTCAGACGGATTCAAAAACTATCGGCACTATCGACATCATGCGCATAAGCCGAATAACGTCTAAAGGCTTATTGTAGCTTACTCAACAAGTTGAGACGTTACTCGCCTTATCCGCCTGGCCGTAGGATTAAAAGTTCTAGTGAGATTCCTCCTCATTAACATTCGTTCGGAATGACTAAAATAAAGCTCGTTTTTGTCATCTCGAAGGAGTGAAACGACGAGAGATCACATCCTGATAAAAAAACAAAACACGATCTAAAAGAATAACCTGGGAGGTTTTTCACTTCATTCGAAATGACCAATCAAGTCGCATCTGACAAGAGTCTTGAATCCAGCAGCGCAGCGATCTTGGTTCTTGAATCCTATCCTAACATCCTTATACTATCTATTTTTAACTACCTCAAAAGCTTCATTCTTCTCACCATTCTTATCAATCAACCCGAAATACTGTTGCTTTTGTTTCCGCCACGGATAAGGTCCTGCCACCTGATTGGGAATATGCTCAAAATCATAGAGTGTCCAAGACAGAAAATGTACAGGTCTACCCTGAGTAGTAAAAAATTCTTGGTAATAAGCAGCTTGTGATTTTCTGGAATAGCCTAAGGGATTCCACAACCCTTGATTAGCTGATCTGCCAAACTCTTCCAGAACGATAGGCTTTTCAGTTTGGGATGATAGCATAGTCATAATTTCTGGCAGTTCATCCAAAGCGGTATAATGATGAAAAGAGATATAATCTACCTGATCTTCTAGTTGTAATGCTGCAGCTGCACTTGACCAACCAATGGTTATAGGATGGGTAGTGTCAATCCTTTTAATCACTTTAATCATTTGTGATAACCAGGCATGTACTAAGAGCTCCCCTCGAGAATCAAAATCCAGATCAGGTTCATTTTTAAGATCCCATGCTATGAGTGCAGGATGCTCTTGTATAGCTTTAACAAGGGTTGTAAGATGCTGTTGCGTTTGTGCCCAGTCTGTTAGCGCATAATTCCCATAAAAGTCAAATAAGGTTACAATAACTTTCAAATCAGATGCTGCTGCAACATTGAGCAAATCCAGTAGCCGATTCAGTTTTTCGGGTTTAACCGCTCCTTTTCCAAAATCTTCATAGCCTATAAAAATACGTATGGTATTTAGGTTGAGTTCTTTGATATATGCAAAATCGGTCTGTGTGCGTTGGGTGGTATAGCTTTCGCCAAAGGTATCCCAAGGTGCATCCTGTGTGTAGTAATTGATCCCTTCAATAGCTCCTTTTGGAAGAAAGTCTAGCGCTTGTATAACAGGAGGTTCGTGCTGTGCCAATTGTTGTATATGCCGTATACGCCATACACCATTTTCCAGTAATAACACAACACGATAGTCGGCTATTTCTGTTCCTTGAAATTGTAAAAAGTCATGCTTAAAAACACGTTGGTATCGCTCCAGATTTGTATCCCTGAGCACAGCTAAAGTTCCATCGGCACTATAAAACTCCAAACTAAGATGATGGGATAGTGTTGTACTTTCTACTCGAACGTCTTGTGCATTATTTTCGTCGAGTAGGGCATATAATTTCTGCCGACTCATAGCGGTATAATGGTCTTCAATACCATTGGGATCACCACTATTAAACGCGACTTGACGTACATACCAAGCATCCAGATAATCCCGTGCTATTTTTTCCTGTGTGTAGGGTTCTAGCGGTCTGCCAGGATTTTTAATGTCAGTCCATTGCAAGTGCGGGATATAATCTGTTTTGAGTGCTGTACCAAGATGTAGTAATTTAGAAGTATCTGCACCTGTATTGAGGTAGGCTAATATTTGGCTAATGCCAAATAGTATAAACCCATTTAGCGCTAGAAAAGCAAGCAGAATTACCGAACGATATAGCAGCTTGTTCCTTTTCATTCCAGTATGATATGTTGTGTTTTGGTAATTCCCAACGTATGGATTTGTAACACATAATTCCCTGCTGGGTAGATAGCTTCTGGAAGGGTAAAATGAGCAAATCCGTCTTCGGTTTTTGCTATGATGGGGTCATAATTGGGAATCGCTAAACGTACATCAATTCCATCTGGAATAGGTTGTCCCAGATAGCTGATAAGTGGTCCAATGGTGATCTCCCGTTTATGAGAAGTGACGGCAAAATCGGATACTATCGATTTAAACGGGAGTCTTATTTCGGGACTTGTAGTGACACCTTCGATTACGGCTTTAATTCGCCATTGGGAAGGGGTGTCGGGGTGTAACGCTTTCGTGAAAGCGTAGCCATTAACAGTTGCTGCTGTTGTTTGCCAAAACTCCTGCTGATCATTTTCAATGTGAAATGTAATGAGCGTACCATCATCTACAATATTGTTATGTGCATCTTTGATTTGAGATGTCTGTATGGTGAGCTGTTCATTACCATCTGCATAGGGATGCACCCGTTTTGTGTTAATGGTAAAGGGTGTGGCGAGGTCAGGAAAAACATCAACAACGCGTTCTTTTCCAGATTGATTTCTTACGGTGGCGGTTGTGCTTATTCTACCACGCTGCAAAGGTGCAGGAATACGTTGCCAGGCAATACCGCTCTGGAGCAACTGGGTGGTGCTGTTTATGGTTCCTTGAAATTGGGTTTTTAAAACAACAGGCGTTTTTTCTGGCAATAGGTTGTCATATTGATCTGTCGGGACACTCACGAGCATGGTATAATCACGAGTATTTGCGGTGATGCTTCGTGGCCCCAAATAGGTAGCAACTTCTCCCAAACTGGCGCTCGGTTGAATGGTTAGTGTACCTTGATCTACAACTTGTTGTTCACTCACCAGTTTCCACGCGACCGTACCCGCCTGTTGGATATAGGATTCTGGAATGTAAAAACAGGTGTTTCCTGAGTTCTCATAGTCCAACTTAAAAAGGGTAGTACCATAACTGGACGACCATACCAAATCTGGGGCTAATTCTAAAGGAGCGGCTGTCATCGTGACTTCCAAACAAAGTGGACTTCCCGCCTGTATGGGTTGTTCAGGAACTAGTAGCTGTGCTTTTGTAGGTGTATACGAAGCTTTATAATTTGTGGTATCTATAGGTAAAAACCAGTATATGACTGGTGTAAGAACTAGTAGCAATAAAGCGGCGTATATGTAGTGTTTTAGTTTCATTGATCTTGACCGATAAAGGCATTGAGTTTTAATGCTACATAGCCTTGTGCCATCGGTATTTGTTGCATTGCTCTAACTTGACTATTTCTATTGGGGACTACTTTTTGGGCAATACTGGCATTGGGCGATCCATTAACGCTGGTATAGGCGGCTTTTGCGATACGTACTTCAGGGATCGTTTCCAGAGTAGTAGTTGCTTGAAAGGCAAGTTGTCGTTGTGGGCGTACGCTTTCGTCTAAATATTCAGGATGTACCCAAATCAATTCTTTTTGGTGAGTATAGGTAGCAACTAATACTTGGGGAATAGTAGCTGCTTGTACACTTGGGTTAAATAGTTTTCCTGAAATACGGTTGTCAGCTATTTTTATACCGCTTAATGTGATTGTAGGCAAAACATCTGTAGTAGCCACATTAGCTTGCACTGCGACACTAAAACTAGTTGGAAGGATGCCTGTTTTGGTTTTCCAAGCAATAGGATTAAAATCAATACGAAACGGAGTGACTTCCTGAGGCAGCAGTTTGTGCTTCATCACATCCCGTACATTATACTGTGCTAATACGGTATGATTAGTATCATAAAGGGTACCTGTAATCGTCAGGTCGGCAGGGATATGATCTACATTTTGTACTTCACCTACAATACTATAACGGTTGTTGTGAATGACCAATCTGGATGAAAGCACTTCTACAACAGGTTGTTTTAAAACATCTTCATGATAGGTTTGTTCTGAAGTGATTTTACGTTTTCCGTGATTGTAAAACTGCGGATTGTTTTGTACCACAAATTGATCGGGCGGGATGTCTGGATCAATCGTTTCGGGTTGTAAATACCAGTTGCCATTTAGTTGGATTAATTCGTGAATTTTGGTTTGCTTAATTTCTTTTAAGGGGGTGATCCAAGTAGTGTGTACTTCTGCTTTTGCGAACCCGCCTGTCCGGCCGGCAGGAGTAGCATCTGTTATGAGCATCTTGGTCTCAATAGCATCTAGTTTGGCATAGGAGCTTAGGAGGCCGTCAGAAACCGAAATTTCTAGCATAAACTGGGTGATGTCCTTATCGCTTTGAGGGTTAAGGTAGGCGTGTGCTTTTTCAAAAGCTTTAAAATCTAACGCATCATAATAGCCTTTGATAACTTGTTCAGGTTGTTGGCGTGTAGTTTTGGTATAGGATTGATAAACAGAAATAGTAGTGCTTATGAGTAATATTTCTGCCCAGATTATAGTAGTGTAATAAACGAGTTGCTTGGTGCGTGTAAGTGGTATTTTTATAAAAAATACAGCTGTGCTTGTTGATGCACTTGTCTTAGAGGAACACTTCCATAAGCGGTAGAGTATAAGCAGTATAAATAGACATACTGTAGCGATGGGAACAATACCCCATAGTAGTTTTTGATACGTGGGCTGGTCTTCTTTTGGAATGACGACAGGCAAGGGATTAACGCCTTCTCTTTCCCAAACCATAATGCCATTTTCTAATCTGTTCAAGCGATGCCAACCTGTAAAATAGAGGATGGGGTCATAAAATTTGTCATTAGAGAATACATACTTTAGATGGTATTTTTCTGGAACGGTCAGGAATTCTTTTAACGAACCAATACCTTGTGTACCTCTGAATTTAGAATTCTCCAAGCGTTCTACAGCACGTGTTGTGAGTTCAGGTAATCTGCGTGCAGAGTGGTAATTACCATCTACGGTAGCTGCATTTGTTTGTGTAGATAACCACGCCATCTGATCGCCAAAACCTAAGGGTAAATACCGCCATTTATCGTGATTGTCTTGATTGAGAAAATTGACAATGGGTTGCATCTTGATAGTATCGGGTTGTGAGGGTCTAAAACGACCTAAGGATATAGTAAATACAGCAAAAAAGATAAAAATACTCACCAACAAACCTCCGGATAATCGATGGGCAACAGCACCCCATTTATTCTGCAGTACGACTTTAAAATCTCCTTCTACAAAACGGTAGCAAAACTCGCCTAAAAGTGGTAATACCATAATGGATGCCCAGAGTGTAAAACGATCTAGCGTAAGGATATTAAAGGCATTATCACCTAAGAGTAATCTAGGAATGGGTGTTGTGCCACCCGTACCTAAAAGGACTAACATACTTAAGGATAAACCAAAAAACAGAAAACGCTTGCTATAAAAACGATAAAAGAAATAGGGGAATAGGAGTAAAAGCAATCCATACGGGATGAGGAAAAATACCAGGCCTGATGAAGTGACCTCCAAAAAATTATCTCGCGATCCATGGGGTATTGGAACTTGGGTGATCGGGTTATTTTTGGTGTTGATCCAATAGGGTAAAATACATCCGATAATAAGGAGTAAAGAACCCAATCCAAAGGCGATAATGCGTTTAAGGTGTTGTAATAGTGTTTTAAAAAAGAGTATAAATGTAATGGCTTTTGTGATGTTTGCTTTTTCGCGGCAAGTATCCATAATAACCAAGCCTATTAGCGGAAAAATAAAAAAGACCATTCCAAAGATAGGCGTCACATGATGGGAGCAAACGGTTATGGCTATGAGTAGGAATGCTTTTGCTAAAGCGAAATATTGCCCTGTTTTGATCCATGAATAGATTTCTGGTAAAGCGTGCATCAATATGCCTATGCCTATAATGCTGGGCAATTGACCGAAGAGGTGTAAGGTCTCTACAAAAGAGGAAGAGAATACAGCGAGTAGGGCTGCATAGCCAGCTACTTTAGGATTTGGGATGAGTACAAACGTAAAACGGTATACGCCTGTTATAAATACGAGAACTGCCAATAGGGCTGTGGTGAAAAGCCCGAATTTGAGCCCGCCTACAAAGGAGAATAATCCGATTAATTGGTGCACTAATGGCGGATATCCCATAGTGGTAAAACCAGTATACCAACTATAATTCCAGGTTTCAAACCAGTTGGTGGCGTAGTGATTGGCAAAAAACAAATGAATCAAGGCATCATAGGATTTTTCAAGGGTAAAGAACATAGTTGTTCCATGAAAAACCAGACCAATCAGGATGGCTGCGATGAGGTATTTATTTGTTTTTCTCTGTTCCATGAATGACTACACTGTTCTGGTATTGTCAGATAATCAAAGATATAGCTTTCGGTCAATGGTTGGTCTGTCGACGAATGGCTTTCGTCTACAGCAACTGTGTACCAATCGAAAATGAACGTCACCGCCGCGCTTCTCCCGCTATGTTTGGGGTGTTAATCAACAGTAAGCCTTAAAAATTTTATCTTATGAAAACTGGAATTATTATCCCTTGCTATAACGAAGCACAACGATTGAATCAGGATGCTTTTATTCGATTTATTAAAACAAACGAGCAGTATCATTTATGCTTTGTCAATGATGGCAGTTCAGATCATACAATTGATGTATTACACACTATGAAGCAGCAGGTGCCTAACCGCATTAGTATTGTAGATGTAAAGAAAAATGGCGGTAAAGCCGCTGCGGTGCGCGCTGGGGTTCGATTTTTATATCGAAAAGACGATGTGGCCTACATAGGTTTTATGGATGCTGATCTTTCTACCGATTTTAGAGACTTTAAGGATTTGGTTAAAACGCTGAAGCACGAAAAGAAATCGGTTGTTTTTGGTTCGCGCAATCTGGGAAAGGAGGGAAACATAAAGCGTGATTTTTTTAGAAACGTCTTTTCCAATTGTGTGAAGCAGTTTATACTGATGCTATTGGGATTGCCTATACGTGATACACAATGTGGTGCAAAAGTATTTACGCGAAATATTGTACCTGTAGCTTATGGACGTCCTTTTGTGAGCCGCTGGTTATTTGATGTGGAAATCTTTTTGCGCCTAAAAAAGTACTTAGGCAAAAGGACCGTGATGCAACAAATTCAGGAACAGCCCTTAATGCGCTGGGTACACGTAGATGATTCTAAACTAGGATTAAAAGATGCGATGCAAATCCCGATGCGATTAGGAGCAATATGGATGGCCTACAGCGGGAAGCAAGGTCGTTTTTATACGCAAATGGGAACACCATTTTTACCAGTATTGGACAGTACAGGGAGTGAGTATGCGGTTGCGGCTTAATATTTTTAGATATATCAGGCTTTGTATACTCGGATATTCTATTCCTAATTGAAAACTAGAGGTGTAGAATTGATCTGTTATAGTTCATTTTCTTTGCTTGTCCAAAGAAAACGAACCAAAAGAAAAGACCCTTTTTATTAGGTATTTTTCCGCTGTCTCGAAAAACCACAATATACTTTCTAAATTTTTTCCAAGGTTTCAAAAATTTTTAACAAAAGTATATTGTTATACTGAATAAAAAGAAGGCTGTTTTCTAGCTGATTTACCCCAAAATTTTTGTCTGTCTACGATAAAAGGCATCCTGCTGGCGTTTCATAATCTCCTTGGCCATTTTCTTTTTGTAGTTGTACAAGTCTTCTTCCTGAGTCATATCGGTATACACACGGTCATTGAGAATATGATCAGTTTCAGTGAGGATATCGCGCTGTCGTTTTTTCTGAGCGGACCAGGCTTTGATAGTTTCTTCATGGTCGGCTAGTTTGATGTCATATTCTCCTCGCGGTGATATAAGTTTGGCAAAAATAGGCGCGGTTTCCAGAGCTAAGAACAGTAAGAAAATAAATAAAGAAGGTAACCAAGGTAATTCATTCAAAGCATCCATACGAGCCATTAATCCATCAAACCCATCTATAATGGGTTGGCTGCCATTTACAGCAGCGTGGTATTGTTCTTGTAATGTTTCTTTTTGGGTTTCGTTACGTGCGATTTTGGCTTGATTGGCAGTGCGTAGTTCAGCGAGTTGTGCTAGGGCTGCGTTGTGCTTTTCACGTTTTTCTTTATAGACTGGACCTTTACCTTCAATACCCGTGCCTGCAGTACCTTCGGCTTCGGTGATAAAGGTGTCATAGAGGGCGTTGACTTCGTTTTCTTTATCGGTAATTTCGGTTTTTAGGTTGGCAATTTCACTATCCAGGCGTGTGATTTCAGGGGTGTATTGTGCCAGTATTTGATCCTTGTTTTGGAGGGTGAGATCATTTTTTCGCGTAAGCATGACCTGATCAATTTCTTTCTCGAAGATCTTAAGTTCTAAGGGTTTTGAAATGACAATGGCAATAATAACGGCCAGAATAATGCGCGGTAGCGCCATACCAAATTCTTGCCACCACTTTTCTCTTTTTTTGAGGGTAGAGACAATAAAGCGGTCAATATTAAAAATCACGACACCCCATAATAGTCCGAAAAGTAGTGCCCGATAAGGGTTGCCGAATACTGTAAACAAGGCATAAGAAGCGGCTAGGGTGGCCAGAATGGCTGTAAATAAAACGGTGGCCCCAATGCCAGCAAACTTATTTTTTTCACTTTTAGAGCAGGTATCGAGGATGTCTTTATCAGCTCCGGAGCAGAGAATAAAAAATTGCTGAATCATAAAGTCGTTTTTTTAGTTGATTGATGAAATGGCGATGCGTGTAGGATTATAAGAACGCAGAAATGTGTTGAATGTTACATATAAAAAGACAAAGTCCCGATCATTCGGAACTTTTTAAGGTTAAGGTCGTGGTAGCTATTAATTATGCAGTATATCTCAAATTTTGCATTTTGTAGGTTTGATAAAGTTGGTTGAGGGTTTCCATACAAGGTCCCCATATTCCCTTAAGCTCGCCTGTATTTTTGTCTATAGCCATTAATTTGGGAATGGCTTGAGCGTTGTCTGAAATAAAAACTGATATGAGGTCTAAGTGTTCTTCAGCAATCACCATTCGCACATTTGATGCTCCTAAAAATTGAACCAAAGATTGAATAAGAGGGAATTGAATGGCTGCGTCTTTTGTATTACTTTCTGCTATAATTAACCAATTACAATTTTTAATAAATTGCCTCATACTTAAAACATCTTCAGGAGTGAAAAACAAATCGAAAGATTTTTGTTTAATATGAATACTACTTCCCTTTTTTGAGGTCTTGTTTTGTGATTGTGCCTGAAACTCTGCACAAAAGAGCATTGAAATAAGTTTAAGATAGGAATTGTAAGATAGTGTTTCGGTTTGAAGATTGGCTGTTAGCAATGAAATGTCGGCAGTACTGTAAAGTTGTTTCATCACTAGATTAATTATAATTTGGGAATAATTAAGACGAAAAAACTAACTTGGTCTTACTTTAGAAAATGTTAAAATTGAATACGTTAAGTATTATGATTTGGGGTAATTCCAGCTTATTTTCTGTTTTAGCTTTTCTGAAAAAGTGTTTAACAAGATTTGGCTATCAATTTTCGGCATAAGAAACTCTAATCTCTTATTAAACAAATCAATAAACAACAATTATAGCAAAAATTAAAATCATAGATAAAATATATTATTCAATATAAAAAAGTAATAGCGTTTTTTAAAAAAAATAACAAAACCACGATTGTGAAACGTGGTTTGTTATTGAGTTTTTAAATTAATCAACCTTATTATACTTCGCTCAAGAGGATTATTAGTTTTTCTTTGTTATTTGTAAGTATTCTTCCTCCAACAATAGTTGGTCTTGCTAAAAATAATTTTTCCCCTTCTTTTTTGCTTAAGGTTTTTCCCTGATATTCAAAGATTACATTTGGATGGTTTAAACTAAGATATTCATGAGCAAAAATTCGGCTATCATTAGTTTCAATTTTTAATCGCTCTCTTTCTTCTGGGGATATCTCATATAATTCATAGTTCTTCTTTTCTACCCACCTTATATTATATTTTCTTGTACTCAAAGAATCTATTACTTCTTGGGCTGGAAGTATGCGACTGTTATAGCTTATTATAAGATCGTGTATGGAAGTAGGCTTTGATGAGCTTTCAACGATTTTAATCTGATTATCCTTATTTCTTAGATTTTTAACGGACTTTTTTATCTTTTGCTCTGGCAATAGGATAGGGAATTTAGGTGCAGTTTGCTTTTGTTGCCTATTAAGACTTGTGTAAATT